>JAAVHF010000051.1 GCA_014799845.1 Oscillibacter sp.
CATGATGAAGTTCGTCTGCCTGCTCACCAAGGAGTACGGCATCCCCACCGTGGTCAGCATGAACCCCATCATGATCGACGGTACCGGCATGTGCGGCGGCTGCCGCCTCACCGTGGGCGGCGAGACCAAGTTCGCCTGCGTGGACGGTCCCGAGTTCGACGGCCACCTGGTGGACTTCGACGAGGCCATGACCCGCGGCGCCATGTACCGCGATTTCGAGCTGCACGCCAGGGAAGAGACGTGCAATCTGTTCAAGCAGGAGGTAAAGTAAGATGGCTAATATGCGTCCGGATAAAAACCCCATGCCCCATCAGGACCCCGTGGTCCGCAGCGGCAACTTTGAGGAAGTGGCCCTGGGCTACACCAGGGAGCAGGCCATCGATGAGGCGCAGCGCTGCCTGAACTGCAAGAACATGCCCTGCGTCTCCGGCTGCCCGGTGAAGATCCATATCCCCGAGTTCATCGCCAAGGTGGCGGAGGGCGACTTCGAGGCCGCCTATCAGATCATCGCCCAGGACAGCGCCCTGCCCGCCGTGTGCGGCCGCGTCTGCCCCCAGGAGACCCAGTGCGAGTCCAAGTGCGTGCGCGGCATCAAGCATGAGAGCGTAGGCATCGGCCGCCTGGAGCGTTTCGTGGCCGACTGGCATAACGCCAACGCCACCGAGAAGCCCGTGAAGCCTGCCTCCAACGGCCACAAGGTGGCCGTCATCGGTTCCGGCCCCTCCGGCCTGACCTGCGCCGGCGACCTGGCCCGGAAGGGTTACGAGGTCACCGTGTACGAGGCCCTGCATCTGGCCGGCGGCGTGCTGGTGTACGGCATCCCCGAGTTCCGTCTGCCCAAGTCCATCGTTCAGAAGGAAGTGGACGGTCTGAAGGAGCTGGGCGTGAAGATCGAAACCAACGTGGTAGTGGGCCGTTCCATTACCATTGACGAGCTGATGGAGGAGTTTGGCTTTGAGGCCGTGTTCATCGGCTCCGGCGCGGGCCTGCCCATGTTCATGCACATCCCCGGCGAGAATCTGAAGGGCGTGTACTCCGCCAACGAGTTTTTGACCCGCATCAATCTGATGAAGGCCTACAAGGAAGGCTCCGACACGCCCATTATGCCCCTCAAGGGCAGGAAGGTGGCTGTGGTAGGCGGCGGCAACGTGGCTATGGACGCCGCCCGGTGCTCCCGCCGTCTGGGGGCCGATGTGTACATCGTCTACCGCCGCTCCGAGGCCGAGCTCCCCGCCCGTGCCGAGGAAGTGGAGCACGCCAAGGAGGAGGGCATCATCTTCAAGACCCTCACCAATCCCACCGAGATTCTGGGCTACAACAACCCCGAGGACAAGCGCGATCCCAGGAACGGTTCCGTCTGCGGTCTGAAGTGCGTGGAGATGGAGCTGGGCGAGCCCGACGCTTCCGGCCGCCGCCGTCCCATCGTGAAGGAAGGCAGTGAGTTCGAGCTGGAGATGGACTGCGTGATCATGGCCCTGGGCACCAGCCCCAATCCGCTCATCAAGTCCACCACCAAGGGCCTGGAGATCAACAAGCGCGGCGGCATCATCGTCAACGAGGACGGTCTGACCAGCCGCGAGAGCGTCTACGCCGGCGGCGACGCCGTCACCGGCGCGGCTACCGTCATCCTGGCCATGGGCGCGGGCAAGACCGCCGCCGCGGCTATTGACGAGCAGCTGAGCAAGAAGTAAGGCATACATACTTTTTCTTTTTCAAAAGAAAAAGTATCAAAAAGAAACTTTTTGAGGCAAAACTTCGTTTTGCCTTGAGAAAAATCAGGGAGCGGACCCGGCAGCGGGTCCGCTCCTTTTTGTTATTCGTAGGCGTCCAGAACTTCTTTCAGGGCGGCCAGTACCCGGTCAGCGGATTTGCCCTTGCCAACAGCCGACCTCAGATAGAAAAATGCGTTGTTTGTCGCAAAAGAAGCTTCATACTGGGTGTAGATTATGGGAGATCCGTCTGAATCAGTCATCGGCTTCTCGGTCGTAAGGATTGTGACCTCCATACCATTGGGGGTCACATAAGTCTCCTCCGTCCAGGTATCCCCGCTGATTGCATTGCCGATGGAGAACGATGTGTCCATGGTTTTCTCCGAAATCTTCAGAACAGCGAATATATGGATATCGGCATTGTCATCGTGATAGTCCGCCTTCATCCGGACGGATGCCGGTAAGTGCTGGCTGTTGGTTACTGTCACAAGGCAATTCCCTCGGATTTCCGGCATGTTTTCCAGTTGAAATCCACTTTCCATTGGAACTGTCTGTTCCAGCCTGGAATTGTTGGCGACCTCTACGCCAATGAACTCCTCGGCCTCCGTCCAGGAATCAAAAGCCAGCGTTCTTTGCCATTCTCCTGACTTGCTGTACGCCAGCAGCTCCTCTGACAGGCTTTCCAGGGGAACGGTCTGGAAGTTTCCATGGAACGTATGACCGCTGCCCCCGTCGCTGGTACCAGGCGATACCGATACTCTGCCCAAAAGGCCCTCCGCGACAGCCGTCCCCGCCAGGGCAATCACCAAGATGGCCGCAACCAGCGCCGCCGCTGGTATCCTGTGTTTTCTTGTTGCATTTTCTTCACGCGTCATATTCATGACCTCCGTTTTCAACCGCTGGGAGGCATGAACGCCGTCAAATGTCTCCTTGTATTTTTCCCGCATAGTTTCATTCCTCCGTCAGCATTTTTTTCAGTTTCTCCCTGCCCCGCGCCAGACGGGTCTGCACCGTGGAGGGTCGCAGGCCCAGCAGGTCCCCCACCTCGTTCACGGCGTAACCCTCGTAGTAGTAGAGGTACAGCGGTACCCGGTATTTCCCCGGCAGCTCCATGACGGCATCAAACAGCTCCCGCTTCTCCCGGTCCTCGAATACCGGGCCGTCGCAGTCCTCCAGCGCCGCCGTCCGGCTCCGCCAGGGGCGCAGGGCGATGCGCTTGCACTCATTGACCGTCACCCTCACCAGCCAGCGCCGCAGATGCGCCTCGCTCTGGAAATCCGTATCCGTCCGCCACAGCCGAAGCATAACCTCCTGGGCCGCGTCCTCCGCGTCGGGCGGGTGGCGGAACCAGTTGAGGGCAATGCGGTAGACCATGTCCAGGTAGTGTTCCGCCGCCTGGGTGTATTCCCGTTCTGTCAGCATAAGGCAAGTTCTCCTTGAAACGCGTTTCACCTGTAATACCCGGTGAGAGGATGGAATATCCCATAGGGGAGAAATTTTTTTCGCTATGCTCCTATTCCCGCGGCATGCTTTCGGAATAATGCCATCAAAATAACTCATACTATATACCTCCTGTCTCCTATTATACTTAGATATTTAGACATATGCAAGCCTATTTATCAAATCTATAATCTGTTTATGAATTGGCAGATAATGGTGGAGATTACCGGTATGATGAGTTATAAGCCGTTGTTCAGAACAATGGAAGAAAAAGGAATTACTTCCTATCGACTGCAAAAGATGGGATTTAACCGGGCCACTTATTACTCCATTAAAAACGGGAATAGTGTTTCGACGAATACGATTCATCAGCTTTGTAAGCTATTGAACTGCCGGGTAGAAGATGTTATTGAATATATACCGGACGAATAAATGCAAAAGGGAACGGCCCCTGCGGGGGCCGTTCCTTTGCTGTAAGCCGTGATTTCAATTATGCCAGTTCTTCGGTCAGGCGGCAGATCTCATCGATATAGCCGCCGATGATCTCAATGGTATCCAGCAGGGGCGCGTCGGTGGAGATGTCCACTCCGGCCATCCGGGCCAGCTCCAGGGGCGTTTTGGTGCCACCGGCGGTCAGGACCCGCTTCCAGTCATCCACGGCGGGCTGGCTCTCGGTCTCGATCCGCTTGCATACCTGCGTGGCGACCGTCAGGCCCGCGCTGTAGGTGTAGGAGTACAGGCCCATATAGTAGTGGGGCTGGCGCATCCAGGTCAGTTCCGCGCCCTCGGTCAGCTCTGCGGCGTCGCCCCAGAATTTTTCCAGAGTTTCCCGCATGATCCGGTTCAGCGTCTCGGCCTGCACGCCGCCTCCGGCATCCACGATCCTGTAGACCTCCCGCTGATAGGCCGCTTCCAGCAGGTGGGTGACGAAGTTGTGGTAGTAGGTGTTGCCCACCATATTGCTCAGGACCCAGCGGCGGAACCGCTTGTCCGGGTTGGTTTTCAGCAGGTAGTGGGCCAGCAGCAGCTCGTTCATGGTGGAAGGGGCCTCCACAAAGTAGGTGGAGACGTTGGCGCCGAAAACGGACTGGGCTTCGTTGCACCGCTTGAAGTGGCCCGCGTGGCCCAGCTCGTGGGCAAGAGTGAACACGTCGCTCATCTGCCCGTGCCAGCTCAAAAGAATATAGGAATGGTTTCCATAGGGACTGGCGCAGAAGCCGCCGGTGGATTTGCCCTGATTCTGCGCGAAGTCCATCCAGCGCTCCCTGTAGGCGGCGCGGATCATATCCTGGTAGTCCTCCCCCATGACGGAGAGACCCTCGACGATATACTTCCGGGATTCCTCGATGGTCACCGGAGGCACGTAGCCCGGGTCCACGGGCAGCTTCAGATCGGCGTAGGTCATCTTGTCCAGTCCGTGGACCTTTTGCAGCAGCTTGGCGTACTTCCGCATATGGGGGGCCAGCTTCTCCATGATAAGGTCGATCTGCCGGTCATACATACCGCGGTCCACCTTCTGCCAGAAGAGCAGATAGTCGAACACAGAGGCATAGCCCCGCTGGTCCGCAATGATCTTCTCCGCCTGCACATTGGCCTGATAGGCGGCGGCGGTGACGTTTTCGTACTCCCGCAGCTTTCCGTAGAACGCCTTGTACGCTTCCCGGCGCACATCGGTGCGGGGATCATACTCGTACCTGTCCTCATAGAGGGAATAGCCCAGGGGATGCTCCTCCCCGTCCGCCCGGAAGGCCGGGAATTTCATGTCCGCCAGCTTGGCCTGGTTATAAATCTGGTAGGGAGCGCTGGTAACGGGACGCAGGGAAGCCAGAACCCGCTCGGTCTCCGGCTGGAGCTGGTAGGGCTTCTGCATCAGCAGGTCCTTCAGGTAGGGCTGGTTGGGCCCTTCGACTGCCGCCGCCTGCCGCAATAAATCCTCGTCCTGAGCGAGGATCTCGCTGTCGATGAAGCTCAGGCGGCTGGACATCTGGGCCTCCTGCCGCATAAAGGATTCGTCCCGCTCCTGTAAAGCGGCGTCGCCGTAGTCCACGGAAGCGGCAAGATTAGAGTAATTCCCGGCCAGATACAGGGTTTCCAGCCATTTCCGGTACAGGTCCACGCAGGCCAGGATGTTTTCTGCCGAGTTCAGTCTGCCCTTGTAGTTTTTTTCGATCTCGTCTGCCATTTGCCGGACTTTTTCCACGTCGGCCTTCCACTGCGCTTCGTCGGCGTAAAGCGCGGTCAGGTCCCAGGTCAGTTCAACAGGGACGTCTTTCCGTTTCATCAGTTCCATAAAATTCCTGTCCTCTCCGTACAAAAATCATCCCGGTTTTCCGCGGGACCGCTGGTATTGTAACATTTTGCCATGGGGTTGTCAAATCAGGCAGAACCGGGCGCATAGAAAGACTCCGGAAGCCATGCTTCCGGAGTCTTTCTATGGTTTGGAGGATCAGATGAAAAAGAAGTCTTGTCACTTGCAAGATTAAGAATACCCGAAGGTTGTTAACAAAACCAGCATAGATTGTTACAAAAGTCTAAAATCTTCTGATTTTTTTGTCACTGCGCGTCGATTGTGGAAATCCGGCTGGAAATGGCCTCCAGAACGTCCAGCAGGGCGCTGACCGTATCCAGGGAAGTGAAGGTGGTGACGCTGTTCTCAATGGCCAGACGGCGCATTTCAAAACCGGCGCTGACATGCTCGGCGGAGTTGGGGTTGCGGGTGTTCACCAGGTAGGCCACCTTGCCGCCGCGCATGGCCTCGGTGATGTCGGCGGGGTCCTCGGTGTAGTCGCGCTTGATCCGGGTGCGGATGCCGTTTTCCTTGAGGAACCGGGCGGTGCCGGTGGTGGCCTCGATATTGAAGCCCAGACGGTAGAACCGGCGCACCAGGGGCAGGGCCTCCTCCAGGTCCTCCGGACTGATGGACAGCAGGACGGTGCCATGGTCCTGGAGGTTCATGCCGGCGGCCTGCATGGCCTTATAGAGTGCGTAGGGCAGGCGGTCGTCGTAGCCAATAGCCTCGCCGGTGGACTTCATCTCCGGGGAGAGGTAGGCGTCCAGGCCGCTGAGCTTGCTGAAGGAGAACACGGGGACCTTGCAGTACCAGCGCTTTTTCTCGGGCGGGTACAGCTCGGTGAGGCCCTGGACCTTCAGGCTCTCGCCCAGGATCACCTTGGTGGCGATGTCCGCCAGGGAGTAGCCGGTGGCCTTGCTGAGGAAGGGAACCGTCCGGGAGGAGCGGGGGTTGACCTCGATGATGTAGACCCTCTCCTCACGGTCCACAATGAACTGGATATTGTACAGGCCCACGATGCCGATGCCAAGGCCCAGCTTTTTGGTGTAGTCCAGGATCACTTCCTTCACATCCTGAGAGATGGAGAAGGTGGGGTACACGCTGACGGAGTCGCCGGAGTGGACGCCGGTGCGCTCCACCAGCTCCATCACGCCGGGGACAAACACGTCCGTGCCGTCGCAGATGGCGTCCACCTCCACCTCCTTGCCGATGATATATTTATCCACCAGCACGGGCTTCTCCGCGTCCACCTCCACGGCGGTTTTCAGGTAATGGCGCAGCATGGTCTCATTGGTCACGATCTCCATGGCCCGGCCGCCCAGCACGAAGGAGGGACGCACCAGCACCGGATAGCCGATCTCCCGGGCCGCCCGGACGCCGTCCTCCAGGTTGGTGACGGCCTTGCCCCGGGGCTGGGGGATGTCCAGCTCATGGAGGACCCGCTCGAAGACCTTGCGGTCCTCGGCGCGCTCGATGGCCTCGCAGTCCGTGCCGATGATCCTCACGCCGTGATCCCGGAGGGGCTGGGCCAGATTGATGGCGGTCTGCCCGCCCAGGGAGGCGATGACCCCCTCTGGTTTTTCCAGTTCCACGATGTTCATGACGTCCTCCACGGTCAGGGGCTCGAAGTAGAGCTTGTCGGAACAGGTGTAGTCGGTGGAGACAGTCTCGGGGTTATTGTTGATGATGATGGCGTCGTAGCCGCTGCGCTTGATGGTCTGGACGGCATGGACGGTGGAGTAGTCGAACTCCACGCCCTGGCCGATGCGGATGGGGCCGGAACCAAGGACGATGATCTTCTTGTGCCCGGAGACGATGGACTCGTTCTCGCTCTCGTAGGTGGAGTAGAAGTAGGGGACGTAGCTGTCGAACTCCCCGGCGCAGGTATCGATCATCTTGTAGACAGGGAAAATACCCAGCTCCCGGCGCTTCTCGTAGACCGCCCGCTCGGCGCAGTTCCACAGCCAGGCGATGGCCTTGTCGGAGAAGCCCCGGCGCTTGGCCCGGCGCAGCATGTCCTCATCCCAGGGACGGGCCTTGATCTCGCTCTCGTAGTGGACGATGTTGCAGATCTTGTCCAGAAACAGCATGTCAATCTGGGTGGCCGTGCAGATCTGTCCCAGGTCGGTGCCCCGGCTCATCAGCTCCGCGATGGCGAAAATGCGGTCATCGGTGCCCAGCCGGATGTAGTCCAGCAGCTGCTTCTCGGTGTAGTCGTTGAACTTCTCCATATAGATGTGGCCCACACCGCCCTCCAGGGAACGGACGGCCTTCAGGATGCTTTCCTGCAAGGTGCGGCCTACCGCCATGACCTCGCCGGTGGCCTTCATCTGGGTGGACAGGCGGTTGCTGGCGGAACCGAACTTGTCGAAGGGGAACCGGGGCATTTTGGTGACCACGTAGTCCAGAGCGGGCTCGAAGCACGCGGGGGTGTTGGCAAGCCGGATCTCGTCCAGGTGCATCCCCACGGAGATCTTGGCGGACACCCGGGCGATGGGGTAGCCGCTGGCCTTGCTGGCAAGGGCGGAAGAGCGGGAGACGCGGGGGTTGACCTCGATCACGTAATACTGGAAGGACTGGGGGTCCAGGGCGAACTGGACGTTGCAGCCGCCCTCGATTTTCAAAGCGCGGATCAGGCGCAGGGCGCTGTCCCGGAGGAGATGGTACTCCTTGTTGGTTAGGGTCTGGCTGGGGGCTACCACGATGGAGTCGCCGGTGTGGATGCCCACGGGGTCGATGTTCTCCATGTTGCAGATGGTGATGGCGGTGTCGTTGGCGTCCCGCATGACCTCGTATTCGATCTCTTTATAGCCCTTGATGCTTTTTTCCAGCAGGACCTGATGGACGGGGGACAGCTCCAGGGCGTGCTTCATCATCTCCCGCAGCTCGTCCTCGTTTCCGGCGAAGCCGCCGCCGGTGCCGCCCAGAGTGAAGGCGGGGCGGAGGATCACCGGATAGCCGATCTCTCCGGCGGCGCGGACGGCCTCCTCCACAGAGTGGGTGATCTCGGAGGGGACCACCGGCTCGCCAAGGCCCAGACACAGCTCCTTGAACAGCTCCCGGTCCTCGGCCTTCTGGATGCTCTCGTAGCTGGTGCCCAGCAGCTCCACGCCGCACTCGTCCAGAATGCCCTGCCGCTGGAGCTCCATGGCCAGATTCAGCCCCGTCTGGCCCCCAATGCCGGGAACAATGGCGTCGGGACGCTCGAAGCGGAGGATCTTTGCCAGATACTCCACCGTCAGAGGCTCCATGTAGACTTTATCCGCAATGGACGTGTCGGTCATGATGGTGGCGGGGTTGGAGTTGGCGAGGATCACCTCGTAGCCCTCCTCCCGGAGGGCCAGGCAGGCCTGGGTGCCGGCATAGTCGAACTCGGCGGCCTGACCGATGACAATGGGGCCGGAACCGACGACCAGAATTTTCTTTAAATCCGTTCTCTTAGGCATGACGCTTCCCCTCCTCCATCATCTGAATGAAACGGTCAAACAGGTACCCGCTGTCCTGGGGACCGGGGGCGCTCTCCGGGTGGTACTGGACGGAGAATACCTTGTCCGCCTTGCAGGCCAGTCCCTCCACCGTGTTGTCCAGCAGGTTGATATGGGTGACCTCCAGGCCCGTGCCCGTGAGGGACGCGGCGTCCACGGCGAAGGAGTGGTTCTGGCTGGTGATCTCCAGCTTGCCGGTAGACAGGTCCTTCACCGGATGGTTGCCGCCCCGGTGGCCGAATTTCAGCTTGTAGGTCCTGCCGCCGTAGGCCAGGGCGATCATCTGATGGCCCAGGCAGATGCCGAAAATGGGGAACCGGCCCCGCAGCTGGCGGACCAGCTCGATCACCGGCGTCACGTCCTCCGGGTCGCCGGGGCCGTTGGAGAGAAACACGCCGTCCGGCTCCATGTCCGCGATGACCTGGGCGGGGGTGTCGTAGGGTACCACGGTGACGTTGCAGCCCCGGGCGTTGAGGGAGCGGACGATGTTCAGCTTGATGCCGCAGTCCACGGCCACCACAGTGTAGCGGTGGTTGGAGGTGCGGGAGTACCAGCGTTTTTTGCAGCTGACCTGGGGCACCTGGTCATGGCGGAGGTCCGTGGCGTTCAGGCGGGCCAGCGCCTCGTCCGTGGGCACGTCCAGACCGGTGAGCAGGGCCTTGCAGCTGCCCTCGTCACGGATGGCGCGGGTCAGCTTGCGGGTATCGATGCCCTCGATGCCGGGGATATTGTAGTCCTCCAGAATTTCCGACAGGGTCTTGGTGTAGCGGAAGTTGCTGGGGATGTCGTTGTACTCCCGGACCACCAGGCCGCCGATGGTGGGGATCTTGGTCTCGTTGTCCTCGTCGGTGACGCCGTAGTTGCCGATGATGGGGTAGGTCATGACCACCAGCTGTCCTGTATAGGACGGGTCGGAGACGATCTCCTGATAGCCCACCATGGAGGTGTTGAACACCAGCTCGCACACCCGGTCCTCCCTGGCCCCGAAGCGGCAGCCGGGGTACTCGCTGCCATCGGGAAGTACGATCTTGCCGTCATATTTTCGGATCATCCGCGTTCCTCCTTTGTATTGCGCTTCACTTGCATTCGTTTTATACCTGTTCCCGTATTCCGCTTTTGCGGAAGTTGTATATTTCCTTACAAATGTACTTTTTGCGTCCGTATAGGCGTCCCGGTCGTGTTCGTACTTTTTCCAAAGGGAAAGTTTCAAGCGCTCATACTCCTCCGCAAGGGCGGGGTGAGTGTTCATATAATCCCGGAAATACAGTTCATCGTTATCGCCGGCATAGCGCAGGTGAATGTGGAATACCCGCTCCGCAAAGCCGTGGCTGGTATAGCCTTTATTCAGAGATACCCGCTTTTCCGTCTCGGACATACAGATGCAGCCTCTGCTTACAAGGATATCTTTTATATCCGCCATAGGGATATGAGGAGGGACCTCAACGAGGATATCGATAATGGGTTTCGCCCATATATGTGGGATGGCCGTGCTTCCGATATGACTGATCCTGATATTCTGATCCGGCAAAAGGGCCGCTATGGTTTGTTTCTCCTCCTCATACCAATCCCGCCAGCAGCTCTTGTGTTCGGAAAGGATAATGGGGAACAGCTCCCAAAGCTCTTCCAGCGTCATTTCGGACAGGGGTTTATTCATACCGGCCTCCACCCTAAAAGAAAAGCCCGGCGCACACGGGAAGCAAAGCGGCCCGTGATGCCGGGAAATGTTACCAGATCAAAAGGAACCAGGAGAGCCGTCCGCCCGGGCGCACCGCCATTCAAAAACACGCTTTTCTTCATTGCCGGCGGCCTCCCCTTTTCCGATAATAGCTTATCATTGAAACTATTGCACAATTTCCGGAGGAAGTCAAGACAAATCGGCGAGACAGCGACGATTTATGGAAGTTTCATAGTGGAGACCTGAAAAAGAATGAAATAATCTGTATGTTTATCTCTTGCGTTTTTTCTCGGAAAATGTTAGCCTAAAAATGAATTTCCAATTGAAGAGATCTGCCTGCGACTGACGGGATTGTGGGGTACCACAGGGGAACAGGTTAGAGCGCAATCGCCGTCCGTCTGGGCAGTCCGTTTTCCATATAGGGGAAAGGACTGTCCATATCTTTTTACAACGGAGGAACAGCCAATGAAAAAAGTAGGCATTGTGATGGGCAGCGCCAGCGATCTGCCCGTTGTACGCAAAGCCGCCGATACGCTCGGGGAGTTCGGCGTACCCTGCGAGGTCCATGTTTATTCCGCTCACCGCACCCCCCGGGAAGCGGGGAATTTTGCCCGCACCGCCAGAGAAAACGGGTTTGGGGTCATAATTGCCGCCGCCGGTATGGCGGCCCATTTAGCCGGGGCGATTGCGGCCAATACCACTCTGCCTGTGATTGGCATTCCCATGAAGTCCAAAGCCCTTGACGGCGTTGACGCGCTCCTGTCCACGGTACAAATGCCCTCCGGGATTCCGGTCGCCACTGTTGCCATTGACGGAGCTGTCAACGCCGCTTTGCTTGCCGTGCAGATTTTGTCCATAGAGGACAAGGATCTGGCGGCGCGGTTGGACGCCCACCGCGCCGCCGGGGCGGCGAAGGCGCTCGCCGCCAACGCGGAGGTCGAGGCGGAGTTCAATCAATAATATGCGGCCCTGCGGGCCGCCCCTGGCGCTAATCTTGTCTTAGATTCGCCCTGCCGGGCGGGGACGGGGACTTACTTTTCGCCCGTGCGAAAAGTAACAAAAGCACGCTCAAGGGGGCTTCGCCGCCCTTGAGAATCCCCTGATGCATTGTTTTGTTTTGCGCTTGTCCTGTAGTCTGTCCGGTCTAAATTGACCGGGCCCCATGTATGGGGCGAAGCGTCTGTCCAACGATGTTGTCGCTGGTCCCTACCGTACCGCTTTGGGTTCTCCCGGGGCAGTCGCGGTAGACGGTCCCCCTTGCAAAGCAGTCCCCCTTTAACAGGGCGGCAGCCGGAGTCCTTCAAGCGCCAAGCCACCAGAAGGACAATTTCCAACTCAGAGGCACCTAATCCCCAAATCACCACCCAATGGTGACTAACCCCCGTAAAGAAATAAGGGATTCTTAAACCGTAGGTTTAAGTGACTTTTTGCCTACTTTTTGTTCACACAAAAAGTAGGCGCGGGCCCGGGCTGCGGAAGCCCGGAGCTATCGAATAGAAATAATTTACAATGGAGGATTTTACTATGGAAAAGACAACTCAGCTCTATGAGGGCAAGGCCAAGAAGGTCTATGCCACCGAGGACCCCAACCTGGTCATCGTCTCCTACAAGGACGACGCCACCGCCTTTGACGGTACAAAAAAAGGCACCATCCGCGGCAAGGGCGCGGTAAACAACCGCATGAGCAACTTCCTTATGGGCAAGCTGGCCGCCGCCGGAATTCCCACCCACTTCGTGGAGGAGCTGAACGACCGGGAAACCGTGGTGAAGAAGGTCCAGATCGTGCCGCTGGAGGTCATTATCCGCAACGTCTCCGCCGGGTCCTTTGCCAAGCGGTACGGCGTGGAGGAGGGCATTCCCTTCGACGAGCCCACCTTTGAGTTCTCTTATAAAAACGACGATCTCCACGATCCCCTGCTGAACACCTCCCACGCGCTGGCGCTGAAGCTGGCCACCCGGGAGGAGATCGACACCATCCGTACCATGGCCCTGAAGGTCAACGAGGTGCTGAAGGCGTTCTTTGCCGAGTGCGGCGTGCGTCTCATTGACTTCAAGCTGGAGTTCGGGCGGCTGGAGGACGGGACCATCGTCCTGGCGGATGAAATCTCCCCCGATACCTGCCGGTTCTGGGACGCCAGGACCAACGAGAAGCTGGACAAGGACCGTTTCCGCCGGGATCTGGGCAACGTGGAGGAGGCCTATGAGGAGATGATGCGCCGGGTGTTCGGCGCATAAAAGGGTTCGACGATAAACCCACTGCTGATTAGAGGCGGGAAAGGAGCATACATTGGGCGGTTTTTTTGGAGCGATCTCCAGGCGGGATTGCGTCCTTGACATCTTTTTCGGCGTGGATTACCACTCCCACCTGGGGACGCGCCGGGGCGGCATGATCGTCTATGACAAAAAAGACGGTTTTCAGCGCCAGATCCATAACATCGAGAATACGCCCTTCCGAACCAAGTTCGAGAAGGACGTCGCGAAATTCCACGGACACGCCGGGGTCGGCTGCATCAGCGACACGGACCCCCAGCCTCTGCTGGTGCGGTCCCATCTGGGGCTGTACGCGATCACGACGGTGGGGATCATCAACAACGCCGACGCGCTGGTGAACACCTATCTGGACCGCCAGGGCAGTCAGTTTATGGCGATGAGCTCCGGCGCGGTGAATTCTACCGAGCTGACCGCGGCGCTCATCAATCAGAAGGATACGCTGGTGGATGGCATCCGCTACGCGCAGGAAGTGATCGACGGCTCCGCCACTATCCTAGTGCTGACCGCCGATGGCATCATTGCCGCCAGGGATAAGCTGGGACGCCTCCCGGTGCTGATCGGGCAGAATGAGGACGGATGCTGCGTGTCCTTCGAGTCCTTCGCGTACCACAAGCTGGGGTACAGCGACGCTTATGAGCTGGGGCCTCAGGAGATCGTCCGGGTGACGGAGGACGGCTGGGAGACGCTGGCCCCCGCCGGGGAGAAAATGCGGATCTGCGCGTTTCTCTGGACCTATTACGGCTACCCCAACTCCAACTACGAGGGCGTCAACGTGGAGGTCATGCGCTACCGCAACGGGGAGATCATGGCCCGGGACGAGATTGCCCGGGGACAGCTGCCCAAGGTGGACTATGTGGCGGGGGTGCCGGATTCCGGCCTGCCTCACGCCATCGGGTTTGCCAACCGCAGCGGAAAAGCGTTCGCGCGGCCCTTTGTGAAATATACGCCGACATGGCCCAGGTCCTTTATGCCCGCCAATCAGAACATCCGCAATCAGGTGGCGAAAATGAAGCAGATCCCCGTGCCGGAACTGATCGAGGGGAAGAAGCTGCTGTTTGTGGACGATTCCATCGTCCGGGGCACCCAGCTGCGGGAAACCGTTGAGTTTCTGTACGGCTCCGGCGCGGAGGAGGTCCATATGCGCTCCGCCTGCCCGCCGATCATGTACGGGTGCAAGTACCTGAACTTCTCCCGCAGCAACTCCGCCATGGAGCTGCTGGCCCGGGCCGCTATTCAGAAGCTGGAGGGCGACGAGGGACAGGAGCACCTGGAGGAGTACGCCGACGGCTCCACAGAGCGGGGCCAGTGCCTGCTGAAGAGCATCTGCGAGGACATGGGGTTCAGTTCGCTGGGATATCAGTCCCTGGACGGGCTGCTGGAGGCCATCGGGATCGATAAGGAAAAAATCTGTACCTACTGCTGGACGGGAAAAGAATAATTGTCTGGGAAAGAGGAAGGAAATATGAGCGAAAGTTATTCCGCTTCCTACGCCGCGGCGGGCGTAGACATTACTGCCGGTTATAAGGCTGTGGAGCTGATGAAACAGCACGTGGCCCGCACCATGACGGCCGGGATGACGGAGAGCATCGGCGGCTTCGGAGGGCTCTTTGAACTGGACACGGCGGGGATGAAACGCCCCTGCCTGGTTTCCGGCACCGACGGCGTGGGGACGAAGATCCGCATTGCCCAGCTGCTGGACAAGCACGACACCATCGGCATCGACTGCGTGGCGATGTGCGTCAATGACGTGATATGCTGCGGCGCGAAGCCGCTGTTTTTCCTGGACTACATCGCCTGCGGCAGGAACGTGCCGGAGAAGATCGCGTCCATCGTGGCCGGTGTGGCCGAGGGCTGCGTCCAGGCCGGGGCCGCCCTGGTGGGCGGCGAAACCGCCGAGCACCCCGGCGTCATGGCGGCGGACGACTACGACCTGGCGGGCTTTACCGTGGGCGTGGTGGACCGGGAGAAGGTCATTGACAAAAATAAAATGGCGGCGGGCGACGTGGTGATCGCGCTGCCGTCCACGGGAGTTCATTCCAACGGGTTTTCCCTGGTGCGTCGGGTATTCGATGTGGAGCGGACCGATTTGCGCTCCCCCATCGAGGCGCTGGGCGGGAAGGGCCTGGGGGAGACCCTGCTGACCCCCACACGCATTTATGTGAGGCCCGTGCTGGCCCTGCTGGAGCAGGTGGAGGTCCACGGCATTTCCCATATCACCGGCGGCGGCTTCTATGAGAATATTCCCCGCTCCATCCCCGACGGACTAGGGGCGAAGGTGGAGAAGGCCGCGCTGCGGACGCCTCCGATTTTTGACCTCATCGCGGCGAGCGGGAACATCCCCGAGCGGGATATGTACAATACCTTCAACATGGGCGTGGGCATGAGCGTTGCCGTCCCCAAAGAGCAGGCGGACAGGGCGCTGGCGGTCCTCCGGGCCGGCGGCGAGGACGCCTATATCATGGGAGAAATCGCTGACGGGGAGGAAAAGGTGGTCCTATGCTGACCGCGCGGATCGCCGTGGTGGTATCCGGCGGCGGGACAAATTTGCAGGCCCTCATTGACGCGCAGGCGCGGGGAGAGCTGAAAAGCGGACGCATCGCCCTGGTCATTGCCGACAAGGCCGGGATCGGGGCCATCGGACGGGCGGAAGCCGCCGGGATCGACTGCGAGGTCATCATTCGCAGGGAGCCGGATTTTGAGGAGAAGGTCCTGTCCGCTCTGGCGGAATACAGCATTGATATGGTGGTTTTGGCAGGCTTTCTGGGCATCTTTTCGGCGGATCTGCTCCGGCGTTTCGGGAAGCCGATGATCAACATTCATCCCGCCCTCATTCCCTCCTTCTGCGGGAAGGGCTTCTATGGACTGCGGGTCCATCAGGCGGCGCTGGATTACGGCGTGAAGGTGACGGGCGCTACCGTCCACTATGTCAATGAAGTGACCGACGGCGGGGAGATCATCCTGCAAAAGGCGGTGGACGTTCTCCCCGGCGATACCCCCGAGATTTTGCAGCGGCGGGTGATGGAACAGGCCGAGTGGGTCCTGCTGCCCCGGGCGGCGGAACTGGTTGCGAGGCAGTTGGTCCGCAAAGAGGAAAATGACGCCCCCGGTTATATATTTGGATCAGTAGTAAATGGAAAGGAAACAGAGCTATGAAAAAAGACCTCTGCGCGCTTCTCCGCGAGAACAGCTACCCCGGCCGCGGCATCATGCTGGGCCGCAGCGGAGACGGTAAGAGCGCCGTCATCGCTTACTTCATTATGGGCCGCAGCGAGAACAGCCGCAACCGGATTTTCGAGGAAACCGGGGACGGCATCCGGACGAAAGCGTTTGACGAGAGCAGGATGACCGATCCGTCCCTCATTATTTACCATCCCGTGCGCCGGATGGACAACGGCGTTACCATCGTTACCAACGGCGATCAGACCGATACCATACGGGAGCATATGCTTCAGGGACACTGCTACCGTCACGGCCTGCACAGCCGGACCTTTGAACCGGACGGGCCCAACTGGACCCCCCGCATTTCCGGCGTGGTCATGCCGGACGGCAAGTACGCGCTGTCCATTCTCAAGAGCCTGGATGGGGACGAAAGCTGCTGCTGCCGGTACTTCTATGAATATGAGGCGCCTGTAGCCGGGACGGGGCATTTTATCAGCACCTATCAGGGCGACGGCGACCCGCTGCCCTCCTTCTCCGGGGAACCGGTTTTTGTGAATGTCACCGCGCTGGATGCCGCCGCGCTGGCAAAAGAGCTGTGGGAGAGCCTGAACGAAGACAATAAGGTTTCCCTGTATGTGGAGTATATCGACCTGGAGCGCGGGACCCGTCATACCGTCATCCACAACAAACACTGCTGAAGGAGAAAAGTCATGGAACGAAACCGCGACGGCTACACCTCCCCCCTCTCCACCCGCTACGCCAGCAAGGAGATGCAGTACCTTTTCTCCGACAACAATAAATTCCGTACCTGGCGGAAGCTGTGGATCGCTCTGGCGAAGGCCGAGCATCAGCTGGGGCTGAACGTCACCCAGGAGCAGATCGACCAGCTGGAGTCCCACGCAGAGGACGTGAACTACGACGTGGCCGAGGCCCGGGAGAAGCTGGTCCGCCACGACGTCATGAGCCACGTCTACGCCTACGGCCAGCAGTGTCCCGACGCCGAGGCGATCATTCATCTGGGAGCCACCTCCTGCTATGTGGGCGATAACACCGACATTCTGATCCTGCGGGACGCTTCCAATTTGGTCCTGCGCAAGTGCGCGCAGGTGCTGCGGAACCTCTCCGCCTTTGCGGAGCAGTATAAGGATTTGCCCTGCCTCGCGTACACCCATTTGCAACCGGCCCAGCTGACTACCGTGGGCAAACGGGCCGCGCTGTGGATGAACGAGCTGGTGATGGATATGGAGAATCTGGAATTCCAGGTGAGCCAGCTGCGCCTGCGGGGCGCAAAGGGCACTACCGGCACCCAGGCCAGCTTCATGGAACTGTTCGAGGGCGACGAGGAGAAGGTCAAGGAACTGGAGAAGCTGGTGGCGCGGCAGATGGGCTTTGAGAAATGCGTTGCCGTCTCCGGACAGACCTACTCCCGCAAGACGGACGCTTATGTGCTCTCCGCCCTCTCCGGCGTGGCCCAGTCGGCGTGCAAGTTTGCCAACGATCTGCGGATCCTGCAGTCCTTCGAGGAGATGGAGGAGCCCTTCGAGAAAAACCAGATCGGGTCCTCCGCCATGCCCTATAAGCGCAACCCCATGCGCAGTGAGCGTATCTGCGCGCTGGCCCGCTATGTGATCCAGGACGGTGTGAACCCCGCCATGACCGCCGCCACCCAGTGGTTTGAGCGGACGCTGGACGACAGCGCCAACAAGCGTATCGCCGTAGCGGAGGCGTTTCTGGCGGTGGACGCGATTCTGGAAATTTATATCAATGTTACGGCCGGGCTGGTGGTCTATGACCGGGTGGTCCGCCGGAGGGTGATGGAGAAGCTGCCCTTTATGGCGACGGAGAACATCATGATGGAGGCCGTGAGGCGCGGCGGCAACCGGCAGGAGCTCCACGAGGCCCTGCGCCAGCACTCCCACGCCGCCGCCCGCAGGGTCAAGCTGGAGGGCGGGGCAAACGACCTCATTGACCGCATTGTGGCCGATCCGCTGTTTCCCCTGAGCCGGGAGGAGATCGACGCGCAGATGGCCCCGGAGAAATACGTGGGCCGAGCCTCCAGCCAGGTGACGGAGTTCCTGCGGGATGAGATCGCCCCGCTGCTGGCAAGATACCCGGATGAATCCATTCAGGCAGAGCTGAACGTATAAGCGCAGAGCGCAAAAGGAGTACCACCATGAACGAATTAGAACTGAAATACGGCTGTAACCCCAACCAGAAGCCCTCCCGAATCTTCATGAAGGACGGCGGGGACCTGCCCCTGGAGGTCCTGAACGGCAAGCCCGGCTACATCAACTTCCTGGACGCGCTGAACGCCTGGCAGCTGGTGAAGGAGCTGAAGGAGGCCGCCGGCCTGCCCGCCGCGACCTCTTTCAAGCATGTTTCCCCCACCTCCGCCGCCGTGGGGCTGCCCCTGAGCAAGGCCCTCAAGCAGGCCTGCTTTGTGGACGATGTGCCAGAGCTGGATGACAGTCCCCTGGCCTGCGCTTATGCCAGGGCCCGCGGCACGGACCGTCTGTGCTCCTTCGGCGACTGGGCGGCGCTGAGCGACGTATGCGATGTGACCACGGCAAAGCTCATTCAACGGGAAGTGTCCGACGGCGTGATCGCCCCCGGTTATACGGACGAGGCGCTGGAAATCCTGAAGACCAAGCGCAAGGGCGGCTATAATATTGTCAGAATTGATCCCAATTACATTCCCGCGCCCCAGGAGACCAAGGACGTTTACGGCGTGACCTTCCAGCAGGGACGGAACGAGTTCAAAATCGGGCCCCATCTGCTGGAGAACGTCGTGACCGCCAACACCAACCTGCCGGAGGAGGCCGGACGGGATCTGATCGTGGCGCTCATTACGCTGAAATATACCCAGTCCAACTCCGTGTGCTACGCCGTCGACGGTCAGGCCATCGGCGTGGGCGCGGGCCAGCAGAGCCGGATCCACTGCACCCGTCTGGCGGGAACCAAGGCGGACACCTGGCATCTGCGCCAGCATCCCAAGGTGCTGGCCCTGCCCTTCCTGCCCGCGCTGGGCCGGCCCGAGCGGGACAACGTGATCGACAGCTACATCAACGGCAACGAGGAAGACGTCTGCGCGGACGGCAGCTGGCAGAAATATTTCACCTCCCGGCCCTCCCACCTGACGGCCCAGGAGGCCCGGGCGTGGCTGGACAACCGGAAGGGCGTGGCTCTGGGCAGCGACGCGTTCTTCCCGTTCCCCGACAACATCGAGCGGGCCCGCCGCTCCGGCGTGCGGTATATCGCCGAGCCCGGCGGCTCCATCCGGGATGATCTGGTCATCTCCAAGTGCAACGACTATGACATGGTCATGGCGTTTACGGGGATGCGGTTGTTCCACCATTAATTTTCTTGCCAGGGGCGGCTTGTCAGCCGCCCCTGGCAAAGAATCGGAGGGAAGTTATGAATATTCTTGTGGTTGGCGGCGGAGGCCGCGAGCACGCGATTATCAAGAAGCTGAAGGAGGACCGGCGGGTAGAAACCGTCTACGCCCTGCCGGGCAACGGCGGCATTGCCGCGGACGCCGTCTGCCTGGGCGGCTCTGCTGTCGACATTCCCGCCGTGGTTGCCGCGGCGAAGGTACACAGCGTTGACTTTGTAGTCGTCGCCCCGGACGATCCCCTGGTGCTGGGCATGGTGGACGCGCTGGAGGCGGAGGGTTTCCCCTGCTTCGGGCCAGGGAAGAACGCCGCCATCATTGAGGGCAGCAAGGCCTTTTCCAAGGACCTGATGAAGAAATACGGCATCCCTACCGCCGCCTATGAGACGTTTACCGATATGGAGGCCGCGCTGTCCTATGTGGCCGCCTGTCCGCTGCCCGCGGTGGTCAAGGCCGATGGGCTGGCGCTGGGAAAGGGCGTGCTCATCTGCGAGACGCGGGAGGCGGCACGGGAGGCGGTGCGCTCCATGATGGAGGGCCGCGTGTTCGGCGACAGCGGCGCGACCGTGGTGATCGAGGAATTCCTGACCGGCCCGGAGGTGTCCGTGCTGTCCTTCACCGATGGGGAGACCGTTGTGCCCATGGTTTCTTCCATGGACCACAAGCGGGTCCTGGACGGCGACCAGGGGCTGAACACCGGCGGCATGGGTACGGTTGCGCCCAATCCTTACTATACATCTGAAATCGCGGCGGAGTGCATGGAAAAGATTTTCCTGCCCACCATCCGGGCCATGAAGGCGGAGGGACGGCCTTTCAGGGGCTGTCTGTATTTCGGCCTGATGCTGACGCCCGACGGCCCCAGGGTCATCGAGTACAACTGCCGCTTCGGCGACCCGGAAACCCAGGTGGTGCTGCCGCTGCTGGAGAGCAGCCTGCTGGAAATCATGCTGGCGGTATCCGGGGGCAGACTGGCGGAAACCGAGGCCAGATTCAGCAATAAGTCCGCCTGCTGCGTCATTCTGGCATCCGAGGGCTATCCGCAGAAGTATGACAGAGGATTTCCCATTACGCTGCCGGAAACGGCGGCGGACGAGCAGGTCTGCATCGCCGGAGCGGCGAAGAAGGACGGAAAGCTGCTGACCAGCGGGGGCCGGGTGCTGGGGGCGGTCGCCGTGGCGGAGGATCTGCCTGCCGCCATTGCCAAGGCGTACGCCCTGGCGGACCGCATTCACTTCGATAACGCCTTCTGTCGCCGGGATATCGGCCAACGGGCGCTGAAAGCGCTGGAGGAGAAGAAATAATGGTCTATAGAGTTTTTGTGGAAAAGCGGGAGGGACTCAGCCCGGAGGCGGGAAACCTGCTGGGAGACCTGCGGGGCTTTCTGGGCATTGAGAGCCTGGAGGGCGTGCGCATCCTGAACCGCTATGACGTGGAGGGCATCGACCCCGCCGTCTATGAGAAGGCCAAGCATATTGTGTTTTCCGAGCCCCAGGTGGATGTGGTGTGGGATGAGACCTTCCCGGAACCCAGGAATTATCACAGCCTGCTGGCGGTGGAGGCCTTGCCGGGACAGTTCGACCAGCGCTCCGATTCCTGCGCCCAGTGCGTGCAGCTGATGGCCGGCGTGGAGCGGCCCCTGGTCCGCCACGCAAAGGTGTACATGCTGCAAGGACGGCTGAGTCAGGAGGACCTGGAGAAAATCAAGGGCTACCTCATCAACCCCGTGGAGAGCCGGGAGGCGTCCATGGACAAGCCTGAGACGCTGGTCCAGTCCCATGACGCGCCGCCCATGGTGGAGACCCTCGCCGGATTTACCGGGCTGGACGGGGCGGGGCTGCGCGCTCTGCTGGAGAAGCTGGGGCTTGCCATGGATCTGGATGATCTCAGATTCCTGCAAACCTATTTCCGGGATACGGAGCACCGGGACCCCACCATCACTGAGGTGCGGGTGGTGGACACCTACTGGTCCGACCACTGCCGGCATACCACATTTTCCACCCATCTGGATGATATCGACATCCAGGACCCGGCGGTCAGGGAGGCTTACGCGCGCTATCTTGCCGCCCGTGTGGAGGTCTACGGCGAGGAAAAGGCCGCCGCGCGGCCCCAGACCCTCATGGACATTGCCACCATCGGCGCCAAGGCGCTGAAAAAGCGGGGCCTGCTTCCGGAGCTGGACGAGAGCGAGGAGATCAACGCCTGCTCCATCCATGTTCCCGCCGTGGTGGACGGCGGGGAGCAGGACTGGCTCCTCATGTTCAAGAACGAGACCCANAACCACCCCACCGANATCGAGCCCTTNGGCGGCGCGGCCACCTGCATCGGCGGGTGCATCCGGGACCCNCTGTCCGGGCGGGCCTACGTCCACCAGGCNATGCGGGTCACCGGCTGCGGCGACCCCAGNGCCNGCTTTGNGGACACNCTGCCCGGAAAGCTGCCCCANCGGAAGCTGGCGNCCACCGCGGCGGCGGGNTATTCCNCCTATGGCAACCAGATCGGCCTTGCNACGGGACANGTGGCGGAGCTGTATCATCCCGGGTATATNGCCAAGCANCTGGAGTGCGGCGCGGTGGTGGCNGCGGCTCCGGCGGAGAACGTGCGNCGGGAGCGTCCCGCNCCGGGNGATGTGGTCATCCTNCTGGGAGGCCGCACNGGNNGGGACGGCATCGGCGGGGCCACCGGCTCCTCCAAGAGCCACAATCTGAAATCCCTGNCNACCATGGCCTCCGAGGTCCAGAAGGGCAANGCCCCCGAGGAGCGGAAGCTGCAAAGATTGTTCCGGAANCNCANNGTGACCCGGATGATCAAGCGGTGCAANGACTTCGGCGCGGGCGGCGTGTCNGTTGCCATCGGCGAGCTGGCGGANGGGCTGGAGATCGATCTGGACGCCGTGCGGAAGAAATACGACGGNCTGGACGGCACCGAGCTGGCGATCTCCGAGAGTCAGGAGCGCATGGCNGTGGTTGTCGCGCCCGNGGACGAGGCGGCGTTNATTGCCGCCGCCGGGGAGGAAAATCTGGAAGCCTACCGGGCCGCNNTNGTCACGGAAAGNCCCCGCATGGNGATGAAATGGNGGGGGNNGNCCATTGCNGACCTGAGCCGGGCGTTTCTNGANACCAACGGNGCGGTNAANCACGCGGCGGTNTCCGTGCCNCAANATGTGGGNGGCGCGGCNGAGCGNCCCTCCAGCCTGCGGGANCTGGCNTCCGGCCTGCGGTACGCCTCACGGCGGGGNCTGGTGGAGCGNTTNGACGGCTCCATCGGCGCGGGCAGCGTNACCATGCCNTTTGGCGGGNGGACGCAGCGNACGCCNGCNCAGTCCATGACCGCCCTGCTNCCGGTGATGCCGGGACAGGANACGGANCAGGCCAGCGTCATGGCCTANGCCTGCGACCCGGANGCGCTGACCNCAANCCCCTACTGGGGGGCCTACGNCGCGGTGACNNCCTCCATNGCCAAGCTGGTGGCCGCNGGCGCGGATTATAAAAAGGCCTATCTNACGCTNCAGGAGTTCTTTGAGAAGCTNCGCACAGAGCCNCNNCGCTGGGGCAAGCCCTTCCAGGCNCTGNTGGGNGCGCTGAGCGCCCAGCTGGACTANGGCTGCGCCGCCATCGGCGGGAAGGACTCNATGTCCGGGTCNTTCCTGGANCTGGACGTACCGCCCACGGTGATNTCCTTNGCCATNGCGCCCATTCNGGCGGGCGAGGTCATTACGCCGGANTTCAAGGAGGCGGGCCATCCGGTNTACNGCNTTNNTCCCGGGAGACGANNCNNCGGAGANCCNGAANGCNNCCTGGGANGCGTTCCANGNNNTGTGNCNGGCCGGNAANGTCAGGGCCGCCTGGGCGGCGGAGGACGGNCTGGCGGACGCNGTGATGAAAATGTCCTTCGGNAACCGGGTGGGGTTCCGGAGNGNNGACGATANGGTCAACTGGTTTGGCATTGGCAGCGCGGTCATNGTGGCGGAGCTGACGGAGGAGANNGATTGCGCCTATGCCCGGCGCATCGGCGTGACCACGGAAAGCGACCTGATCTNCGCCGGGGAAGCCTATGACCGCGGCGGCTTCCCGGATGTGCCCACCGTCACCATTGGGCATGACTCCGCTGCCATTGACGAACTGCTGGCCCTCAATGAGTCCGTTCTGGAGGGCGTGTACCCCACCCGGGCGGAGGCGGACGGGNNCCTCCCGCTGGTCATGATCTCCGAAAAGGGCGTNNCGGCGAGCCCCGTTCTGTCCAGATANAAGTGNGCCCGCCCCAAGGTGGTGATCCCCGTCTTCCCCGGCACCAACTGCGAGTATGACAGCGCGCGGGCCTGCATCCGGGCGGGAATGGAGGNGGAGACGGTGGTCATCCGCAATCTGACGCCTGACGCCCTGGCCCGGTCCGCNGTGGAGCTGGAGCACGCCATCCAGAACGCCCAGATCGTGTTCCTGCCNGGTGGNTTCTCCGGCGGNGANGAGCCGGACGGGTCNGCCAAGTTTATCGTCTCCTTCCTGCGCAGCCCCAGACTTACGGACGCGATCCANGANNTGCTGAAAAACCGCGACGGGCTGATGCTTGGCATATGCAACGGCTTCCAGGCGCTGGTGAAGCTGGGGCTGGTTCCTTTTGGGGAGATTCGTGACACGGACGAGGACTGTCCCACCCTGACCTACAATACCATCGGGCGGCACCAGTCGTCCATTGTGCGCACACGGGTGTGCTCCCGCCTGTCCCCCTGGCTGATGGAGGCGCAGCTCGGCGAGGAGTACAGTGTGCCCATCTCCCATGGCGANGGCCGCTTCATAGCGCCGCAGGCCGTGCTGGATCAACTGATTACCAACGGCCAGATCGCCACCCAGTATGTGGACCTGGAGGGTTCCCTCACCATGGACACAGCTTTCAATCCCAACGGCTCCATGTGGGCCATCGAGGGCATCACCTCTCCGGACGGACGGGTGCTGGGCAAGATGGGGCACAGCGAGCGCGTAGGTCCCGCCCTCTACCGGAACGTGCCCGGGAACTACGATATGGGGCTGTTCCGCAGCGCGGCGCGGTATTTCAAATAAAGCCGTGCGCACAGGCGCTGAACACACTCTGACCGGGTATTCTCATGCCGTTTTCGCCGCATTTTTTTGAGAACATCGCGCAAAAGCAAGATGCGCCGTGGAACCGAAATTCCACGGCGCATTTGTTATGCTGTTAAAAAGGGGGTCACGGGATGATTACGCAGCCTTCTCCTCGGGCTCGGTTTCGGTCTCGCCCTCGTCAGTCTCGGGAGCTTCCTCACTCTCAGCGGGAGCCTCAGCCTCGTCCCCGGCGGTCTCCAGATCCTCGGGAATGGTGGCCAGGATCTTGCACACCTGGGCGCGGGTCAGAGGACCATCGGGCTGGAAGCTGCCGTCAATACCGTCAATGATGCCCAGCTCGACCAGAGCCATCACATAGGCGTTGTCGGTATCGGGGAAGATGGAATCCTTCTCGGAAGCGGCGACCTTCAGCATCTTGGCCAGCACCACGCACATCTCCTCGCGGGTGATGGTGGCATTCTGGCTGATCTCGCC
>JAAVHF010000052.1 GCA_014799845.1 Oscillibacter sp.
CGCCCCCATAAGTGCAAGCTTTTTCCGCTGTTTTCGCTTTTTCCCTTGCACCTATTCTACCATATTTCGGCCCAAGTTGCTTATATTTCTAGCCGTTTGAGGTTGCGGAGTAGACCCTAGTTAAGCGCATTATCAAGGGACAGGAAAGGTGAGCGAGAAGCCCGGAGACGACGTTGAGACAGGCCCGACATAGCGCAATTGACTTCTCAGCCCGGTACTGACATTGTAAGGATATTCAGATATAATTTGCTGCCTTGTTCGCGGCAAAGGCGGCTTGTATTACCAGGAGCGGCGACATATCAGGCATATTCCAAAAAGGAGAATTACCTATGGAAAAAACGAAAATCCACTTGAAATGGTGGGAAGTGATGCAGGAAGCCGTCATTCTGACGGTGGCGGTAGCGATCATATCGGCGGCGGTATTTTTCTTTCTGGTGCCCAGCCATGCCGCTGTCAGCAGTATTTCCGGCGCGGCCATTGTTCTGGTGAATTTCATCCCTCTGCCCATCTCCTCTATTACCATGATCTTAAACGTCGCGCTTCTGCTGGTGGGCTTTGTCACCTGCGGCAATGCGTTTGGAGCCAAGACGGTGTATACCAGCGTCCTGCTGCCCGTCTTCCTGGGTATTCTGGAGAGGATATTTCCGAACTATCAGTCCTTGACAGACAGCCCGGAACTGGATATCATCTGCTACATACTGATGGTAAGCGTAGGGCTGAGTATCCTCTTTAACCGCAACGCGTCCTCCGGTGGTCTGGATATTGTGGCAAAAGTTCTTAATAAATACCTCCATATCGACCTGGGGAAGGCCATGTCTGTTTCCGGCATGTGCATAGCGCTCTCTTCCGCACTGGTCTACGACTCCAAAACTGTAATACTCAGTATTCTGGGAACCTATTTCAACGGCATTGTGCTGGACCATTTCATCTTTGACCAGAGCCTCAAACGCCGGGTCTGCATCATCACCCAGGAAGAGGAGAAACTACGGCAGTTCATTACCCGGGAACTCCATAGTGGCGCGACGGTCTATGATGCTCTGGGCGCATATGCCCTACAGCCCCAGCGGGAGATCATCACTATTGTGGATAAGAGCGAATATCAGAAGCTGATGCAGTTTATCAGCCAACTGGACCCGAAGGCATTTGTTACTGTGTACAAGGTCTCCAGTATGCACTACCAGCCGAAGATTTAGTGTCCGGCAAAAGGGAGGGCAGGGGGGCGGCAAACAACCTGAAAATCACCAGCAGAGCATCCCAGCGATCCTTGCAGGGGATTCTTTTAGGTCATGGGTAATGCTGGCCCTTCCCGGCCCTGTAGAAACCGTCTGTGTCTGCGCTTCCGTCTGGGGAAGCAATATGATGGAAGCCAGAGAGCACACCAACCGGGAAATGATCTCATTTTTGCGGCATATCGTGAATTGCGGACTGTAACCGCATAAAAAGCCGCCTCCACACAGATAGATTCTGTGTGGAGGCGTTTTTGGACTTCTTTTCCCCAGAAGTCTGTTTGTCACCGTGCGGCAGGTTGAATTGCTCATCGCATTTCAGAGCGAATTTGGCCGTCCGCCCGGGACCCCACCCTCGCCGTACCGGTCAATGCGTGGTTGTGCTGTGTACAAGGTAACAATGCGGTTATAACAATGCTGGGCATATCTGTGCAGCAGGGATTCGAACCCCGCCCCGCAGGCGCCCCTGCCCGCGTCCATACATGTAAATCTCTTGCAGGATTTTGCCCAACTCCATGCTCGGCTGGGAGAGCTCGCATTCGCCCCGGCAAGGCTACCATACTTTTTCTTTGTGAACAAAGAAAAAGCATCAAAAAGAAAAGCTTTTTGCGCAAAACTGCGTTTTGCTTTTACAGCAATTCTGTGCTCCAGTTGGCCGCCTGGATGGCGTTATCTGTCTCCCGCAGTTCACGTGAAAGAGCGTCAGCCTTTTTGCGGTACTCCGGGACGGAGATGGTACTGCAAATTTTAATCTCCGAACGGGTGGCCCGGCGGGTGAGACTGCTGGCAGAGGTCAGAAAGTTCCGGTAGGTTTCCGCCCGTTTTTTCAGGCAATCCCGATGGGCCAGCAGCTCCGTCAGGGTACCGCTTTCCGTCCGGGTCTCGCAGTTGGTCCGGTTGATCCGGGCCATCAGGTCCTCCAATTGAGTGGCGCAGTCCTCGTACTCCGCCAGCAGCGCCGCCGGGTCCTCGGCGGGGGACTCCCCCTCCTGAATGGTGGCGTTGTCATATAAGCGGCTGGCAAGCTGCTCCATCCGCTTTTGCAGGTCCGCCCGCAGCTGCAGGGCTTCGGCCAGTTTCATGGTGTGGTCCTCCTTCAGTATGTCTCAATTATGCCAGTCTCATCTTTGCTGGAGTAGGAATAAAAGGTTTCTCCGTCCTCGGATAAAATGTGGTGGGTCAGAAACAGGAACCCACCGTCGCTGTAACTGAATTCCAGGTATCCATATCGCAGGGTCGCCTCTCCGTCTGTGTAGTAATAGCCGGGAACAGGATATCCGGCGACAGCGGAAAAATTGGCGCGGGTCTCCTCTGTCCAGGGGATGTCCACCCGCTCCATTTCCGGATAATACGCTTCCTTAACCTGATCCAGCATCTCGTCCGGTGTGTGCTGGAGGACGCCGGAGCTGTCAAGGTCGGACCGATACCAATTTCCGTCCAGGTAGGGCAGAGGGGGCGCAGCGTCCGGCAGGATCGTATACAGCTCCATCATGGGAGGAGCGTCCTCCAGCCGCCAGGGGGCCGGAAGGTCCAGAACCGACTGGAACAGCAGTTTGGACGGAAGCAGATCGCCGCTGCAGTCGTCGGAATAGGCGGAATACATGGAGTACGTCCCGTTTGTCAGGTCATAATACTCTTTTGTTCCGTTTCCGTACCACTCGCCCCAATAGAACTGCGTCAGCACCAGGCCGTCTCCCTGCCACTGAAAATCCGCCGCCCGTTCACACTTTCTAATCGGTTCATAGATGTGCAGGGTCCCGTCCTCAATGGACAGGCTGCTCAAGGGCGCGCCGGGATAGGCTTCTGCTCCCCGCGTGATAAACGTCCGGCTGGATGGGCCGGGAGTATAGCCCTGCTTATTTCCAAGGAAAACAAGCAGCTCACAAATTTTCCCCAGCCGCTCACCGGCGGCGTCCTCCTCGCTTCGCTCCACGATAAGGGCTATATCGTCTGTTCCATCTCCATTCAGGTCCCCGTCGCACCAGTCGATCAGTTCATCCCCTTCGTCCAGCGTCAGGAGCGCGGCGGCCTTTCCCGGCAGCGGCTCTTCCCGGAGCCGGGCGGGAACCGGCGCGGCAGAAACAGTCTCGGAGCCGCAAGCGGTCAACAGACCGGCAAACAGCAGGAAAAATACGATGGTGATACCTTTTCTCATGGATATTTCCTCCATCAGAACAGCGTGATCTGGCTGGTATCCGCCATCCCGGCAAAAGCCCCCAGGTTCTTGAGCTGGTCAATGTGGGTCTTGGACAGCTTGCTGCAGCACATGGAGAATTCTTCAACGGAGATAAATTCCTTCCCCTTGCGTTTTTCCACGGTGTCCAGCGCCGCCGTCTCGCCCAGACCACGCACCGCCGTAAAGGGCGGGATCAGAGCGTCGTCACCTTTCAGGACGAACCGGGTCGCCTCGGATTCATAAATGCTGATGGGATCAAACCGGAAGCCCCGCAGGTAGAATTCGTAGCAGACTTCCAGCGTTACCGCCAGATCCTGCTCCACGGCGGCGGCGTCCTTGTTGTTCCAGATCTCCTGAAGCTTCCGCTTTACCGCGTCAAATCCGGCGCAGCAGTATTCCGCGTCAAATGCCTTGGCACGGATGGAGAAGAAGGTGGCGTAGAACGCCAGCGGCTTGTGGACCTTGAACCAGGCGATGCGGAAGGCCATCATGACGTAGGCCACNGCGTGGGCCTTGGGGAACAGNTAGCCGATCTTCGCCAGGGAGTCGATGTACCACTGGGGCACGTCGTGCTCCTTCATGGCGTCCACCCAGCCCTCCTCGAAGCCGCCCTTCTTCACCTTGCCCTTACGGACGGATTCCATGATCTTAAAGCTCATCTTGGGGTCCAGGCCCTTGGAGATGAGATACAGCATGATGTCGTCACGGCACCCCACTGTCTCCGTAACGGAGGCCGTGCCGCTGACGATCAGGTCCCGGGCGTTGCCGATCCACACATCGGTACCGTGGGAGAAGCCGGACAGGCGGACCAGGGTATTGAAATCCTTGGGCTGGGTGTCCATCAGCATCTGGCGGGTNAACTTGGTGTTGAATTCCGGNATGGCCACNGCNCCGGTNGGGCCCAGCAGCGGNTCATTCTCAAANCCCAGCGCCTTGCTGGTGGTAAACAGGCTCATGGTGTCCGGATCGTCCAGAGGGATCTGCCGGGCGTTGACCTGGGTCAGGTCCTCCAGCATCCGGACCATGGACGGGTCATCGTGTCCCAGCATGTCCAGCTTGAGGAGGTTATCCTCCATACAGTGATATTCGAAATGGGTGGTGATGATGTCGCTGTCGGCGGCGTCCGCCGGGTGCTGNACNGGNCAGAAGTCCTCCACNTCCAGNTCNTCCGGAACCACCACCAGTCCGCCGGGNTGCTGNCCGGTGGTGCGCTTCACNCCCACGCAGCCCAGNGCNAGACGGNTNTCCTCCGCNTNNCCGGGNTTCAGNCCNCGGGCTTCCAGNTANTTNTTNACATAGCCGTAGGCGGTNTTNTCCGCCACNGTNCCGATGGTGCCCGCCCGNAACACCTGGGTCTCGCCGAACATNTCAATGGCGTGGCGGTGGGCNCGGGCCTGNTACTCGCCGGAGAAGTTCAGGTCGATNTCCGGCACCTTGCCGCCGCCNTAGCCCAGGAAGGTCTCAAAGGGGATGTCNAAGCCNTCCTTNACNTANTTNGTNCCGCACTCCGGGCANACCTTGTCCGGCATNTCCGCGCCGCAGCCGTAGGAGCCGTCCAGAATGAATTCGTTGTGCTTGCACTTGGGNCAGCGGTAGTGGGGNGGNAGGGCGTTGACCTCCGTGATGCCGGACATGTANGCCACCAGGGANGACCCNACNGANCCACGGGACCCCACCAGNTAGCCGNTTTCCAGNGANCGCTGCACCAGCTTCTGGGCCGACATNTACACCACGTCGTANTTNCCCAGNATGCCGCCCAGCTCCACNTTNAGCCGGTCCACNATCAGCTGGGGNGGNTCNTNNCNGTANAGCTCNTGGACCTTGTCCCANACCAGNCGGTTCAGGTCCTCCTCGGAGTTTTCCAGCCGGGGAGGGAACAGCTTGCCCTTGGGCAGCAGGTCGAAGGTCTCCACCTGATCCGCGATGGCCCGGGTGTTGGTGACTACCACCTCCATGGCCTTTTCCCCGCCCAGGTAGGAGAATTCCTCCAGCATCTCGTCAGTTGTCTTGAAGTAGATGGGCAGGGGGGAGTCGCAGTCGGAGAACTTCTTGGTATCCAGCAGAATGTGGCGGTAAATCTCATCCTCCGGGTCCAGAAAGTGGACGTCTCCCGTAGCGCAGACGGGCTTGCCCAGTTCCTCGCCCAGACGGACGATGGTGCGGTTGAACTCCCGCAGCTCCTCCTCATCCCTGGCCTTGCCGTCCCGGAGCATGAAGGCGTTGTTGCACAGGGGCTGGATCTCCAGGAAATCGTAGAAGGACGCAATGCGCTTCAATTCCGCCCAGTCCTTATAGTCCGCCACCGCCTGAAACAGTTCCCCGGCCTCGCAGGCGGAACCGATAATCAGCCCTTCCCGGTGCTTGACCAGTTCATCCTTGGGGACCAGGGGGAAGCGCTTCAGATATTTCAGATTGGAGGCGGAAACCAGCTGATACAGATTCTTCAGTCCAACCTTATTTTTTGCGATAAAGATGATATGCTTGGGCTTGCGGTTGGCATGGCCCTTTTTCCGCAGTTCCGGCATGGCAGCGTTGACGGCCTGGAGGGAGTGGACATCCAGCACCTCCTCCATCTTTTTGAAAAAGTGGGGCAGGAACAGCCCGCAGGTAGCGGCGTCGTCGCTGGCCCGGTGGTGCTGGAAGGCGGGGAGTTTTAAGTGCTCCGCCACGATGTCCAGCTTATATTTGCCCAACTCCGGCAGCAGGTTTTGGGCTAAAATCAGCGTATCGACATAGGTAGGATCAAATTCCAGCCCGGCCTCCCGGCATCCGGCCCGGATAAAGCCGATATCAAACTCCGCATTGTGGGCTGCCAGCGGCCGTCCGTTGACAAACGCCAGGAAATCCCGCAGCGCCTGGGCCGGTTTCGGCGCGCCTTTGAGCATCTGGTCGGTGATGCCCGTGAGAGCAATGATCTCGTTGGAGAGGTGCCGTCCGGGGTCCACGAAGGTCTGAAATCGATCCCTGATCTCGCCGTTGTGGATCACTACCGCGCCAATCTCCGTGATGGCCTCCTGGTTGACCTTCAGACCGGTGGTTTCGATGTCGAAAGCCACATATTCATCGTCAAAACCGGCTTCCTGCGTACCGTGGACAGCAATGCGGTCATCCAGGTTGTTGATGAAGTAGCCCTCCATGCCGTAGAGGATCTTGATGTCCTTAGCGGAGTGCCACGCGTCCGGAAAGCCCTGGACCACGCCGTGGTCGGTGATGGCGATGGCGGGGTGCCCCCAGGCTTCGGCGCGCTTGACAATGTTTCCGTCCGGTCCCGCCTTGGGGCTGAGGGAGGAGAGGGCGTCCATGTTGGAAAAGGTAGTGTGGCAGTGGAGCTCCACACGCTTGACCTCGGCCTTGTCCTGCCGCATCTCGTGTGGGTAAGTGGAGATGTTCCGGGGGTCAACCAGAACGTCGCTGCCGTCCCGGTTCAGCTTCACGTACCCCTGGACCTTCACCCACATGCCGGGCTTTACGTCCTTCTTCAGCTTGGCTTTTTCCTCTTTCTCCAGGTACTTGGTCACCCGGACGGAATTTTTGAAGTCCGTCATGTCGAAGGTCAGGCAGAAAACGCCTGGGCGGCGGGTCTCGTAGAGGTCCGCGAAAAACACCTTGCCCGCCACGATCACGCCGCCCATTTTGGGGTTCAGGCCCTCCATCGGCTGGACTGCGCCCTTAATGGGCGCGCCCATAATGACATCACCGCCGGCGCTCTTTCCGCCGCCTGCGGCAGCAGGGGACGCCGGGGCGGAGACGGTCTGGTGGATGGAGACCGCTGTCAGATCGTATGCCTCCGCTATGGCGGCGGCGAGGGCGTCCTTCTTTTCGTCCAGGTCTGTCTGCACGGTCAGGGCGATGTGCATTTTCCTGTTTTCCTTCTCCAGTTCAACGGCAGTCAGAAATGCCCCGTTGAGAAGCGAACGAAGGTCCCAGGGGAGAGAAATATTCGTAAAAAGTTCAAAAATGGGGATATGCTGTGCCATAAATTATATCAATCCTTCTCTCGCGTTCCTCGAGCGGCGCCTTATAGCTTTGTGATGTGCGCGCTTGCCGTGTTACGCATCAATTTCTTGGTCCCCACGTTATCAAAAGCAACCTCGATCAGCGCGTCATTCCCCATGGGCCGGACAGACAGCACCATCCCATTCCCAAAGGTCCTGTGGCAGATCGAATCCCCCTTTTCCAACTGGAGTATCCCGGAGGACCCCGCCGTCCCGGACGGCGCCGTATATCCGGGGTCCCGCCGGGGACGGGTATACCGGGACTTCGCGGCGGAAGGAGCCTGACTGTAGCCGCTGCCCCCAGCCAGGGAGCCAAAGGCGGGCGCGTCGTCCCCCCACTGATTTGCGGCGGCGCGGGGTTCCGTCTTGCCATGCCATTCGATGGGCTCGGAGGGAAGCTCCTCCAAAAAGCGGGAGGGCATATTGTTGTTGGTACGGCCATACAGCATCCGCTGGCGGGCAGTGGTCATGGTCAGCCGCTCCCGGGCCCGGGTCATGGCCACGTAGCACAGCCGCCGCTCCTCTTCCATCTCCTCGCTCTCACCTGCGGCGCGGCCGCTGGGGAAGACCCCTTCCTCCATGCCCACTACGTACACATTGGGGAATTCCAGCCCCTTGGCGGAGTGCATGGTCATGAGGGACACGCAGTTGTCGTTCTCGACCGAATCGTCCAGGTCCGTATACAGCGCCACGCTGTCCAGAAAACCTGCCAGAGACGCGATATCCGGATCGCTCTCCAGAAAACCCAGGATACTGGAGCGCAGCTCCTGTACGTTTTCGATCCGTCCCCGGCTCTCCATGTCATTCTTTTCTTCCAACGCCTTGACATACCGGCTCTTTTCGCACACCGCGTCGTAAAAATCGGGTAATTCCAGCGTTTCCTCCAACTCCCGCAGTTCCTGGATAATGGCTGTGAAGGATTTTAGCTTGCCAGCGGAAGTCTTGAGCAAATCGTATGCGTCCGCATTGACCATGACCTCCCATAGGCTCTTTCCCTCGCTGGCGGCCAGCTGAGCGGCCCGGTCCATCGTAGTATTGCCGATGCCTCTGGCGGGGACGTTGACGATCCGGCGCAGCCGGAGGTCGTCCATGGGATTATTCACCACGCACAGATACGACAGCATGTCCTTGACCTCGGCACGGTCGAAAAACTTCATGCCGCCGTAGACCTTGTAGGGGATGCCGTTGCGCTTGAGAGACATTTCCAGGGCGTTGGACTGGGCGTTCATCCGGTAGAGGATGGCGTTGTCCCGCCAGTTCTCGCCACGTCCGTAGCTCTCCAGAATCTTGCCTGCCACAAAGTTGGCCTCGTCCGATTCGTTGAACACAGTTTTGACCAGGACCTTGTCCCCGGGCCCCGACTCGGTCCAGAGGGTCTTGCCCTTGCGCCCGGTATTGTTCCTGATGACCGTGTTGGCTGCGTCCAGGATGTTCTGCGTGGAGCGGTAGTTCTGCTCCAGACGGATGGTACGGCAGGTATCATACTGCTTCTCAAAGTTCAGAATGTTCTCGATATTCGCGCCCCGGAAGCGGTAAATGGACTGGTCGTCGTCGCCCACCACGCAGATATTTTCATACCCGCCCGCCAGCAGCCGCGCCAGCAGGTATTGCAGATGGTTGGTGTCCTGATACTCGTCGATCAGCACATAGCGGAATTTCCGCTGATAGAAGGAGCGCACCTCCTCGTCCTTTTGCAGCAGATGGACGGTGTGGAGGATGATATCGTCAAAATCCATGGCGTTGGCCTCCCGGAGGCGGCGCTGGTAGCCCTTGTAGATTTCGGCGATCCGGGGCATCCGCCAGTCGTGGGAGGACCTGGTCTCCTGGGCAAACTGATCCGGGGACCAGTCCTTGTCCTTGGCGTTGGAGATGATAGACAGCACGGAACGGGGCTGAAACTCCTTCTCGTCCAGACTGAGGGCCTTCAGCACGTCCTTGATGACCCGCCTGCTGTCGTCGGTGTCGTAGATGGTAAAATTGCTGTCAAACCCCATGCCAAGCTTTTCCACGTCCCGCCGCAGAATCCGGATGCAGGCGGAGTGAAAGGTAGCGGCCCAGATGTCCCGGGAGGCGGGGCCGCACATCCGCTCCAGCCGCTCTTTCAGTTCTCCGGCGGCCTTGTTGGTGAACGTAATGGCGATCACCGACCAGGGCACGGCGGGTTCCACGGCGCACAGCCGCTGGGCCTGCCGCCAGTCCTCCGGCGAAGGATTTTCCGGGAAATGCTCCAGGAACGCCAGATCCTCTTCCGTGACCCACGCCGGGATTTCATCGGTGTCGCTGCCCCGGCCAAAGGTGAGGAGGTTGTCCACCCGGTTGATCAGCACGGTTGTCTTGCCGCTGCCCGCCCCGGCCAGCAGCAGCAGGGGACCCTCTGTGGCCAGCACGGCGTCCCTCTGGCGGGGGTTCATGCGATGGTACCGCCGGGCGATGACGGCCCGGCGGGCGGCGATGTAGCGCGAGGTAAAGTCTTGTGTCATATGTAAGTCCCGTCTCTCTTTCCTCAAATTTTTCAAATTCTATTTTACTATTCTTCAGGGGCGGGGTCAACGGGAAATTTCCGCTTTTCAAATCTTTGTTCGGATTGCCGGATGAGGGCTTGTTCCGCGCGGCAGAAAATGGTATACTTCATATTACCACAAAAGAAGAAAAGGGGAGGATGACTCTATGACGGAACTGGAAAAATATCAAGCCTTCCACCAGCGGATCCGCCAGCGGAAGGCTGAGATCCCCGCCGAGCTGGAAGCCCTGCGTCAGGCGGGGAAGGGGAAGACGGTGCAGTTCAAGGAACTGATGGCGGAGAAGCTGACTGTGGAAATGATCCTGACGCAGCTTCGCTATGCGGGCCTGGAGTGACGGTTTTGCGTGAGAAGCTATTACCGAAATGGCTGGGCGCAGCGTTTTTTGAACGCTCCCACAAAGCAGAAAGCCGCAGTGTTACGATAATAAATAGAGGTCCGGGAGAAAAACTGATGGTTTTCTCCCGGATTTCTATTTGTTTGGGGGAGCCGGCAGTACGTCGGAGGCAAAAACGGAAGCGTTTACCGGTGGACCGTTTTCCTCAGGTATGCCCGCTCATATACCGCCAGAAGTATACATCCGACACCATAGCACACAATGTCCCTGACGTCATAGACAGAGCCAAGCACAGTCCTGAGCACAGGATTTGTTATACCCAGCCGTTCAACCAGATGAAATCCCTGAGATAACTCGACCAGCAGGGCAAAAACGAAAACCGCCGCCGGCAGCCAGGGGCGGTTCTCAGGAATGAAGATCCGCACGAAAAAGTAAACGACAGCTACCACCAGAATATCTCCGGCATATGGCCGGACAAAGCCGTCATGGACAAACAGTGCAATCAGCGCTTCCGCAGACAGCAGCACTCCAAAAAGGACCAGGTGCAAAAGCCTTTTCCGCGTCATATCAGGACCGATCTGTTTTGGGTTTAGCTGCCGCGATCACTTTCTGATAGGGGGCGGCCATGCCTTCGTTCATTTTATTCCCCATCCTTGCGCTGATTTTTGGATTGCGGACCATGGCGCCCAGCAGGCACATCATGAGCATTTTCCCGCGCTGCTTCTGGGGGAAGTCGTAGATGCCATGGGCCTTGTAAAAATCATGATCCGCTTTCATTAATCCGCGCATCATCCAGATCAGGTCACGGAAAATTTTCATGCCGCCGACGCCGTAGAAATTCCTGGGCTGGATGTATTTGTGCCGCAAGGCGTATGCGAGGCGCTGCGACATAGCGGAGATCGCAGCGGGGTCAGTACCCGTCCCGGCCAGGAAGTTGTGTCCGACTTCACAGCGGGCTTCTATGATCGTGCGGAGATTGGGCTCGTTGACCAGGCTGCCATTGATAATGTATCCAAAGGGCATTCCCTCGGTGACGGTGCGGTGGCCGTTGCAGAACTGGCGGTCATCGTAGACTTTGAACGTTGGCCCCATGGAGTGGTCGCGGATGGAAAAAGCGTAAACCACCGCGTCCGCGCGCTGGATCGTCTCCCGCAGGAAGGTGTCAAAGCCGTCCTTATAGATGCACTTGCCTTCTCCGGCGCAGTGGAAGCAGCCCAGACATCCGCCCTGAAAAGGATATTCCGCGATATTGACCAGCCGGGTCCGGTAAGGGTAGACGGCCTCAAAATCGGCGATCATATTTTCCAGATTTTTGTCACCAGGACGCAGGTCGGCAACGATGACCGTATCGAATCCCCCTCTCTTTTCCACGGACGGAAGGGAAGGGATATACTCTGCCGCCGGTTGAGACGAACAAGCGGGCGCGGGCTCATAAACATCATGGGCGGCGCACCAGAGCACGTACTCAAAAAACGCTTCCGCGTCTTTCCGGCCTTGTTCAGTGGTCAGATCCTCCATATCAGCAGAGAGTCCGTGGATCACTTTCATGCCCAGGTCGTGGCAGTTGTCCTCAATATAGCGGTGTGCGGTTACATCGTAGAAATGCTTGGAGGTGGTGATCTGGGTCACAAATTTACCGGAAAGGTTTGCGCCGCTTGCTTTCAGCGCGGCAATAAAGCGGTGGAGCTGGCTGGGGGCAATGAAAGTATACACGGGATAGGAGAAAAGAATAAGATCCGCGTCATTTATCATGCGGAGGGCTTTCGTCATGTCCTTTTCCAGGGTGCGGATTCCGGTCCCTACCTGAACAATGCCAAAGCTGTGAGCCGGGTAACGCTTCTGAAGATACAGCGCGGTGTGCAGAGTGGTACTGTATTTGCCCCTGGGCGAGCCGTTTAATACGCAGATTTTCATGGCCTTTTCCTACCATTTCTCGTAGTGAACGCGGGCGGGATCATAGCGGTTTGCGGGGGAAACAGGCTTGTCCGGACAGCCGCAGGCTACCAGACCGAACGGCTGGACCGTCTCAGGTGCGCCAATCACCCGACGTACCGCCTCCATGCGTTCTAGGCCGGGAGCGATACCAAGCCATACCGCGCCAAGACCAAGTTCTACCGCCTCCAGGAGAAGATTTTCCGTGGCGGCGCTTGCATCGATCTGCGCGTAGTCCGGCGCGCGCAGGCCCTCTGTTCTCATGCACACAACGATCCCGAGCGGAGCGCGGCCAATACAGCCGGCATAAGGGCTGCATCCGGACAACTCTTTCAAAACATCAGGATCAGTTACCACGACAAACTCCCATGGCTGCTGGTTGCAGGCGGAAGGCGCGGCCATAGCGGCTTTCAGCAGCAATTCTACCTTTTCAGACTCTACCTTGCGTCCATCAAACGAGCGAACGCTGGCACGGGCAAAAATTGAATTCACTGTGTTTTCCTCCTTGATTTTACTCCTAATATTGTAGATATTTTTCGGTTTACCATTCTGATTATATTTCTATTCTACTATATTTTACCGCATATTTCAAGTTATGCACGGTAATTGAACGAGTAAACGAATGATGAACAAAGCGCCCGAAAAGCCTCCCTCTTTGAGGGAGGTGGCACGGCGAAGCCGTGACGGAGGGAGTTTTCCTGCCGGAATGGAAGGCGTTTCACTGCTGAAGATCACTCCCTCAGTCAGCCTTGCGGCTTTGCTTGCGCGGCTCCTCCGGAGCCTTGCGGGCGTGCTTTGCCCGCCCCAGCTGACAGCTCCCTCAAAGAGGGAGCCTTGAACACTTCTGGAGGCAGCCTGTTCATAGAGTGTTTACTCATTCAATTACCCTGATATTTGTGCTTAGGTGCCTTGACATTTTGAGGCGAGCCTGCTACACTAGTGAGGAATGCCTGATGAAATCGGGGAGGATACGCTTTGAAACATTGGATAGATCAACAAGCGGAAAATGCCTGCCGTCTTGTTCAAAAATTACACGGGGAGGTGGATTCCTGTGCGGCTGATTGCAAGGGCTATGGGCCGCTATAAAAGAGCCGTGGCCATATGCATCTTCATCAAATTGATTGGGACCCTCAGCGAGCTGCTGCTCCCCTACATCCTGGAGCATATCATCGACGATATCGCCCCTCTGGGTAATTTACGGCTGGCGGTTCTGTGGGGGCTGCTGATGTTTGCCGCCGCCGTATTGTGCCGTCAATTAAACGTTGCGGCCAACCGCCGGGCCGTGGATACTGCCCACCGGGTGAGCTATGACATCCGTCAGGACCTGTTCCGCAAAACGGCAAACCTGTCCGGCAGTCAGTTTGACGCCTTTGGACTGCCATCGCTAATCAGCAGGATGACCAGCGACAGCTACAACGTTCAGTCTGCCGTGCAGCAGCTCCAGAGCCTGTGCGTACGCTCCCCGATGCTGCTGGCCGGCGGGGTGATCGTTACTCTGGCTATGGATGCTTCGCTGGCCATGATCCTGATCGGCATGCTGCCGGTACTGATCCTTGCGGTGCTTGTGGTGACGGCCAGGGGCCTGCCCATGTACAATCAGGTGCAGCAGCGGCTGGACGCGGTGGTGCGGGTCATGCGGGAGAACATCACCGGTATCCGGGTGGTGAAGGCGCTGTCCAAGACGGAGTACGAGAAGCGCCGTTTTGCGCAGACCAACCGGGATATGACGGACAGCGATATCGCCGCCGGTACGATGATGGCTATTCCTTCGCCCCTTATGCAGCTTTGCTTTAACGGCGGTCTGGCGCTGGTGGTATTCGTCGGCGCGGGACGGGTGAATAAAGGCGTAATGGAGCCGGGGGTGATTCTGGCCTTTCTTACCTATTTCAACATGATTATTATGGGGGTTATGGGGCTGTCCCGTATCTTTATGACCATGAGCAAGGCCGGGGCCAGCGCCGACCGGATCGACCAGGTCCTCCATATGGAAACTGACCAGCGGGTTCTGCCCGAAAGCGAGGCGCTCACCCCTGCGGGAGACGAATTTATCCGCTTTGAGCATGTGAGCTTCAGCTACGGAGAGGACTCCGCCGCTTCCGCCGATGCGTCCGGATTTGCCGGAGAAGAGCGGGAGAAGGCTCTCACGGATATCAGCTTTGCGCTGAAGCGTGGGGAAAGCCTGGGAATCATTGGCCCTACCGGCTGCGGGAAAAGTACGATCATCTCCCTACTTATGCGGTTCTACGACGTCCGGGACGGCGGCGTGTTTGTTGACGGAAAGGACGTGCGTACCTATGACAAGGACCGGCTGCGGGAGCGGTTTGGCGTCTGCTTCCAGAACGATATGGTGTTTCAGGACACCCTGCGCTCTAACGTCCGTTTTGGCCGTGACCTGGATGATAACGCTTTCCGGGCCGCTATTGAGGACGCCATGGCGGCGGAGTACATAGACGCCCTGGAGGACGGGGCGGACCACCGGGCGGCGATCAAAGGGGCCAACCTGTCCGGCGGGCAGAAGCAGCGGCTGCTGGTGGCCCGCGCCCTGGCCGCGCGTCCGGAAATCCTGGTGCTGGATGACAGCTCTTCCGCCCTGGATTACCAGACCGACGCCGCCATGCGCCGGGCGATCCGGCAAAATCATACCAGTTCCACCCTTATTATGATCGCCCAGCGGGTCAGCTCTATCATGAGCATGACGCATATCCTGGTGATGGACAACGGAAAATGCGTGGGTTATGGCACCCACGAGGAGCTGCTGAAGACTTGCCCGGCCTATCGGGAGACCTATCAGATCCAGATGGGCGAGATGGCGTAGAGAGGAGGAATGACGGTTGCCAAAACAGAGAAACCAGAGCGGCGGAAAGGTCAGGCCCCGGGACGCAAAGGGAGCCCTTTTCCGCATCCTTCGATATCTGATGGAATACCGCTGGTGGGTGCTGCTGTTCCTCTTCTGCACCTTCCTGAGCAACATCGGGAATCTGCTGGGACCCAGGTTTGCCGGAAAGGCGATCGGCGTGGTGGAGGCCGGCGGCGGGCTTGGGCCCGGCCATGTGGATATGGCGGCGGTGGGCCGCTACGCGCTGCTGATGCTGGTCTGCTACGTGGGGGGCAGCGTTATGAGCTTCCTGGTGAACATCGGCATGATGCGGGTGGGCCGCCGGGTGGCCCGGAATATGCGCGGGGACGTGTTCAATAAGCTGATGACCCTGCCGGTAGGATATTTTGACCGCAATCAGGCGGGGGATATTATCAGCCGGGTGAGCTATGATGTGGATGTGGTGTGTACCAGCCTGTCCACCGATGTGATCCAGATCCTGACCAGCACAGTAACGGTGGCAGGCAGCTTTATCATGATGTGCGCCATTTCCATGCCCATGGTGCTGTGCATGGCGGCTACGATTCCGGCCTCTATCCTGTTCACCCGGCACATGAGCAAAAAGACCAGGCCCCTCTACAGCCGGCGCAGCGCCGCCTACGGCGCGATGAACGGCTTCGCCGAGGAGATGTTTACCGGCCAGCGCACGATCCTGGCCTATGCCCAGGAGGAGCGGGTATGCAGGGAGTTCGGAGAGATCAACCGTACGGCGGCTGAGGCCTATCGGGACGCGGACAGCGCGGGCATGACGATGGGCCCCACAATTGGCATGATCTCCAATCTGGGACTGGCTGCCATCGGGATGGGAGGCTCTATCCTCTACATGCTGGGGGTAGTGGGACTGGAGCAGATATCCTCCTTCGTACTCTATTCCCGAAAATTCTCCGGGCCGATCAATGAGATCTCCGGGATCATCAACGAGATATTCTCCGCTCTGGCCGCGTCCGAGCGGGTGTTCCGGCTGCTGGACGAGCCGGAGGAGGTCAAGGATCTTTACGACGCGGCGGAGCTGGCCCATTGCGAGGGCAGTGTCCGGGCGGAGGATGTGAGCTTCGGCTACGACCCGGACAAGACGATCCTCCACCATCTGAACTTTCAGGCGAAACCGGGGCAGACGGTGGCCATCGTAGGCCCTACCGGAGCCGGTAAGACGACGATCATCAATCTGCTCATGCGGTTTTACGACCCTGACCAGGGGTGCATCTACGTAGACGGGGCGGAAAATCGGGCATACACCATGGATTCCCTGCGCCGGAGCTACGCCATGGTCCTTCAGGATACCTGGGTCTTCCGGGGAACTATTTTCGACAATATCGCCTACGGCAAAGAGAACGCTACCATGGAGGAGGTGGTCCGGGCCGCCAAGGCCGCCCGCATTCACAGCTACATTATGCGCCTGCCCGAGGGTTATCACACGGTCATCAGCGAGGACGGCGGCAACATCTCCAAGGGACAGAAACAGCTGCTTACCATTGCCCGGGTCATGCTGTATGACACCCATATGCTCATACTGGACGAGGCCACCTCCAACGTGGACACCAATACCGAGCGGCAGGTGCAAAAGGCCATCCGCTCTCTTATGGCGGACAAGACCTGCTTTGTGATTGCCCACCGGCTGTCCACGATCCAGAATGCCGACCATATTCTGGTGGTAGATCACGGCGATGTGGTGGAGCAGGGGACACATGAGGAGCTTATGGCGAAAAAAGGTTTTTATCATAAACTCTACGCCAGCCAGTTTGGCTGAGATCCGGGAAAGCCGTGGATCTCCACAGTATAAAAGCGGAGCGGCGCTGTATGACCAGCGCCGCTCCGCTTCGTATTGTCCGTGCTTCAAAATTCGCCGCGTCCTAGTCTTTCTTCTCCAGGATGCGCATGAATTCTTCCCCTGTGATGGTCTCTTTCTCGCAGAGGAACTTGCTCAGCTCGTGAAGCTTTCCCTCGTTGTCCTTGAGAAGTTTCAGAGCCTTCCCGTGCTGGGTCTTCACGGTATCGACTACCATCTGATCGATCTTCGCGGAGGTCTCCGGGGCGCAGGCCAGGGCGGTATCCCCGCCCATATACTGGTTGGTGACGGTCTCCAGGGCCACCATGTCAAAATCATCGGTCATGCCGTACCGGGTAACCATGGCACGGGCCAGCTTGGTGGCCTTTTCGATATCGTTGGACGCGCCGGTGGTGATGGAGTGGAACACGATCTCCTCGGCGGCGCGGCCGCCGGTGAGGGTGGCGATCTGGTTTTCCAGTTCCTCCCGGCTCATGAGGTTGCGCTCCTCCTGCTCCACCTGCATGGTGTAGCCCAACGCGCCGGAGGTGCGGGGGATGATGGTGATTTTCGCCACCGGGGCGGAATGGGTCTGGAGGGCAGCAACCAGGGCGTGACCGATCTCGTGGTAGGAGACGATCATCCGCTCGTGGTCGGAGAGGATCTTGTTCTTCTTCTGGTATCCGGCGATGACCACCTCAATGCTCTCCTGGAGGTCCTCCTGGGTGACAAACTTCCGCCCCTGGCGTACCGCCCGGAGAGCGGCCTCGTTGACCATGTTGGCCAGTTCCGCGCCGGAGGCTCCGGAAGCGGCCCGGGCAATGGCATTGAAGTCCACATTTTCGGCCAGCTTGACCCTGGCGGCGTGAACCTTCAGAATTGCCTCCCGTCCCTGAAGGTCCGGCAGTTCCACGGGCACCCGGCGGTCGAACCGCCCGGGCCGCAGCAGGGCGGGGTCCAGCGTTTCAGGGCGGTTGGTAGCGGCCAGGATGACCACGCCCTTGCTGCCCTCGAAACCGTCCATTTCGGTCAACAGCTGGTTCAGCGTCTGCTCTCGTTCGTCGTTGCCGCCGCCCATACCGGAGGCGTCCCGCTTTTTGCCGATGGTGTCGATCTCATCAATAAAGACGATGCAGGGCGCTTTCTCGTTGGCCTGCTTGAAGAGGTCCCGGACCTTGTTGGCGCCCATGCCCACGAACATTTCCACGAACTCAGAGCCGGAGATGGAGAAGAAGGGCACGCCCGCCTCGCCGGCCACGGCCTTTGCCAGCAGAGTCTTGCCGGTGCCCGGAGGGCCTACCAGCAGCACGCCCTTGGGCATCTTTGCGCCGATTTCCTGGTATTTCTGGGGATTGTGGAGAAAGTCCACCACTTCCATCAGGTTCTCTTTCGCCTCGTCCTCACCGGCCACGTCGGTGAACTTCATACCGGTCTCGCTGGCGATGTAGACCTTGGCACTGCTCTTGCCGAACTGCATGGCCCCGCCCATAGGTCCGCCGCCCAGCTTTTTCATCAGCGCCCGGCTCATCAGCTGGCCGATGGCGATGAAGATCACAACAGGCAGGATGAACGTCAGCAGGAAGCTGAGGATAGGGTTCATCTCCTGCGGCTTTACCTGGGCGAACATGCAGCCGCTTTCCCACAGGCGGTTTACCAGATCCGGGTCGTTAAAGGGGATGGTGGCATACATGCCCGGTTCCTCAGAGGTGTCGGTGAAATAAATGACGTCCTGCTCCACCTGGGCCACGGCTACTTCTTTATTCTCCAGCATGGTGAGGAAGGTGCCGTAGTCCACCTGTGTGATCTCCTGGTGCATCAGGCGGGGGAACAGAAGGGTATTGAGCAGGATGACCACTACCATAGCGACAAAGTAGTAAAATATAAGCGGTTTTTTGGGCTTTTCGATTTTTTGCATGTCCGATTGCTCCTTCTATAAAAGTTCGATTGTGAACATTATTTTACAAAAAATACCTGGAAAGTCAAGAACTATTTGTGAACAAAGGGGAAAATTTTTGTGACATCTGCCGGAAGCCGCGAAGGAGCCGGCCGCGCAGCGGCGCAGGTAGAATGCTGTTGAATGCAGAACACAAATGCCGGACATCCGCGGTGTATCCAAGGCGTGGGCCTGGGCAATGTGCTGCCCATGCGGACGAAGGCTGGTATCTGATTCCTGCCCTATCTTATGGACGAGCGGCCGCCCGTCAACGATATGGATGCCCGCGGCGTGCCGGTCAGTGATGATTCCGTTGACGAGGAAAAGAGCTGTTTGCCGCTGTGCAGACGGTCAGCATAAAGGGGAGGACCGTCTGCGACAGATCCACCAAGGAACATTACGGCCTCATGTAACCTCCCGGCACAGTACCATTTCCAGCTCCGTCATTTTTCCGCCGTTGAGTTCCGCGTCCACCGAGTGTCCGGTAAATCGGAACCCCATGTGTTCATAGAATCTGATGGCCTTTTCATTGCCTTTCAGAACAAACAGCGCTGCTCTGGGACGGTGGATCCAGGCAAGGGCGGCCTCCAGCAGCATTTTGCCTAACCCGAGTCCCTGGTACTCTTTCAGGACATACAGCGCTATGATCTCTCCCGCATCCGGTACAGACACAGCCTGTCGGGCCCGGCGCGAGAAGCAGATGAACCCCGCCACCCGGTCGCCGTTTTCCCGATCCAGAGCCACAAAGTTATCATCTGAACGGCTGTCTGCCGCGATCTTCCGGCAGCGCTCCAGCGTATGTGTCTCCAGAATGCGCGGGTCCATGAGGTCGGTATATGTCTCTCTCCAGGCGGTGCAGTGGACCAACGCCCGGCCCTCCCGGTCCTCGGGGGACATCATCTGGTGGACCTGAAACCGGGGCGTCTTCTCCTGCCGCAGGATGGTCCAGTGATCCTGGATCGGGAATTCCTTCTCCGCCTCCTCCCGGGAAACAAATACACGGGGGAGCGTACCGGGTTTGTAAATCTCCTCCGGCGGAAGCGCGGGGAGGTTCAGGATCTCCGCTAACTTTTTCCGTCCCGCAGGGTCCTCCGGCAGGCGGGGCCAGGGACCGCCCGGCAGATACTTCCTCCGCCAGTCCGGGTCGGATACCATGTAATGGAACAGTCTGGACCGCTCTGCGGTCAGATGCGGGGTCCGGTCCCGGTCAATATAATAGACGGGACCGTCTCTCGGGGCTTCCGCCACAGCGAACCATCCGCCCTGTCCGTCTGAGGCAAATATCTCCAGATACGGCACGCAGTAAAGCGGTATCTCCGACTCCTGTTCCTGCAGGAAAAAGTTCATGCCGCACAGCCGGGAAACTTCCGCTACAACGGCTTCATCGCGCTCTGTCGAAACATCCAGGCCGGTGAAGACAATTTGAATGTCCTGTGCAAAAAAGACGCCTAACGTGCTGCCCATGGAGGGCTTATCAACGTAAATGGTTTCGCCCACAAAAATACCTCCCCCGCAATTTTCGTCCATTCTAGCACGGGGGAGGTAAAAAGTCAAACCGCTGGCCTGTGTGTCAGATCAGCCCATATTCTTTCAGAACGCCTTTCAGCTTCTCCCTGTTCTCCGGTTCCATCTCGCACATAGGCATCCGGAAAGCCTCCTGACAATATCCCATCATGGCCAGGGCGGTTTTCACCGGGATTGGATTGACTTCCCAGAACAGGGCTTCGCATAGCTTTCGCAGCTTCAGCTGCATTTTCCCGGCGGTCACAAAATCGCCGTTCAGACAGGCTTCCGTCAGTTCGTGCATTTCCCTGGGCGCCACGTTTGCCGCCACAGAGATGACTCCCTTGCCCCCGAAGAGCATCATAGGAGCTGTTTCATCGTCATTGCCGGACCAGATGTAGAAATCCTCCGGGCACAGTTCCCGGGTTTTCTGGACCAGGGCCAGATCGCCGCCGGCTTCCTTCACACCCACGATATTAGGATGCTTTGCCAAAGCGGCGTATGTCTCGGCGGTGCATTTTACGCCCGTGCGGGAGGGGACGTGGTAGAGAAGCATGGGCTTGGTCACAGAGTCAGCAATAGCAGTATAGTGGCGGATCAGTCCCTTTTGGGTGGCCTTATTGTAGAAGGGAGTTACAACCAGCAAAGCGTCCACCCCTGCCAGAACAGCGTCTTTGGAAAGGGTGACCGCGTTCTCGGTGTTGTTGGAGCCGGTCCCGGCGATAACGGGGATTCTGCCGTCCACATGACGGACGACAGTTTCAATCGTCCGCATCCGCTCCACGCGGCTCATAGCGGCGGCTTCGCCGGTGGTGCCGCAGACCACCACGGCATCGGTGCCGTTTTCCAATTGGAAGTCCAGCAGCCGCAGCAGGGCGGGGTAGTCGATGGCGTTGTTATCCGCAAAGGGTGTAATAAGGGCCGCACAGGACCCGGTAAAAACAGGCTGTTTCATAGGATGCCTCCTGGCAATGATTCTTAATGCTATTTTATAGAAACAGCTTATGCAATATAATCGAAAATGGTGCTGAGAAGTATGCAAAACATGTCCTGTTAGCAGATACAGAAAAGGGAGGGACGCCGGTGAGGCGTCTCTCCCCTTATACAGTGAGTAAGACTATAAGCCGGGTTCTGTATTTGACAGTCATCTATCTAGGCGGTCTGTTGCCAGACCGCTCCAGCCACCTCCTTGAGAACAACCGGGCCGGTTTATGTGTTCTCCCACGGTGTTGCTCCGGATAGAGTTTACAGCATCGGACAGTTTCCAGCCGATGGGTGAGCTCTTACCTCGCCTTTCCATCCTTACAGATCGCGGACGGCCGGAGGCCTGCCGCGGTCTGCGGTTTATTTCTGTTGCACTTTTCCTGAAGTCGCCTTCGGCGGGCGTTACCCGTTATCCTTGCCCTATGGAGCCCGGACTTTCCTCATGACGGGGCTTTCGCCGCCGCCACGCGACCGTCTGTCTTACTCA
>JAAVHF010000053.1 GCA_014799845.1 Oscillibacter sp.
CGGTGCCCAGATGGCCGATGATGACGGAGTACATGGAGAAAGCCACGCTCCAGCTGACGTCGTTGCCCAGCGCCGGAAGGGACAGCCGGACGAAGTCGGAAAACAGGGCCCTGTTCCGGAGGAAAATGTACCTGGGATCAAGGCGGACGTCCCTGCTCAGCAGCGAGACCACGATGCACGCCGCCAGTTCAACAAGCCGGGACAGGCTGGTGGCCAGGGCCACGCCCATAGCGCCCAGCTTCGGCGCGCCGAAGAGGCCGAAGATCCACACCGCGTTGAGAAAAATGTTCAGCGAGAAGGCCAGGATATTTATGACCATGCTGACCATCACCCGGTTGATGCTGCGCAGGACGGCCAGATAGACCTCGGTGATCCCCCAGCAGAGATACGCCGCGCTCATGTACCGCAGGTAGGACGCGCCCAGTTCGATCAGTTCCGCGTCGTTGGTGAACAGGCGCATCATGGTCTCCGGCATCAGCAGCGCCGCGCCCGCAAAGGCCAGCGCAATGGGGATGGAGAACCGCATCGCGATGCCCTCCACCACCTGGATGGCCCGCATATCGCCCTTGCCGTAGTACTGGGCGCAGAGGATGGTCACGCCGGTGCCCAGGCCGTAAAAGACCATAAACAGCACGCTGGCGTACTGGGAGGCCAGGGACACCGCCGAAATGGAGGACTGTCCCACATAGTTGAGCATGACCACGTCGGCGGAACTGACCGCCGCGCTGAGGAGATTCTGGATAATGATGGGCAGGACCAGCTTGAAGATCTGGCCGTAGAAGGACGGCCGCGTCAGCCGCTCATTGGATTGCATACTTCCCTTTCCGCCTTTTGTGTGTTATAATTTTATAGTTGGGCCATAACCTCGCCGATCGGCTCGGTGATAGTCAGGTCGGCCCCCGCGCCCAGGTCGGACTTGTTGATCACCACCAGCTTGTCCCCCCGGTAGTACCGCACCAGCCCCGCCGCCGGGTACACCGTCAGGGATGTGCCGCCGATGATGAGCACGTCCGCGTGGCGGATGGCGGAGACGGAGCGCGTCATCACGTCCTCGTCCAGACCCTCCTCGTAGAGGACCACGTCCGGCTTGATGATCCCGCCGCAGCGGCAGCGGGGCACGCCGGCGCTGTTTACGATATCCTCCACGCCGTGGAAGGTCCGGCATCTGGCGCAGTAGTTCCGCAGGACGCTGCCGTGAAGCTCCAGAACGTTTTTGCTGCCCGCCTTCTGGTGGAGGCCGTCGATGTTCTGGGTGATGACCGCTTTCAGCTTCCCCGCCGCCTCCCATTCCGCCAGCTTTTTGTGGGCGGCGTTGGGCTGGGCGTCCAGATAGAGCATCTTGTTTCGGTAGAAGCGGAAAAATTCCTCCGGGTCGGCTTCGTAGAAGCTGTGGCTGAGGATGGTCTCCGGGGGATAGTCGTACTGCTGGTTATAGAGGCCGTCCGTGCTGCGGAAATCGGGGATGCCGCTCTCCGTACTGACCCCGGCCCCGCCGAAAAAGACGATGTTGTCGCTGTGATCGATCCAATCCTTTAGCTTCTTGACTGCTTCCGTCATGGTAATTCCCTCCATCAAATATGTATCACGTCCGGCCGGCCATCGCGGATCAGCACGCCCTCGCCATCGTTGATACGGATGACCCGGCAGCGCTTTTCCCGCTCATACCGGGCGCAGGTCTCTTCAAAATTTTCATACCGGGTCAGAAACCGGCTGTAATGGGGCAGGATCTGTACGTCCGTCAACCCAAGCGCCGACAGATCGGTCAATCCCGCCCCGTTCATCTCCGGCGCGTACCGGTCGATCAGTTCCAGCGTCGGCCCGATGACCAGCGCCCCGGCGCTCCAGCCGGTCAGGACCCGGTTTTCGGCAAATTCCCGCAGGGCGTCCGCAAAGCCGCGGAGCCGGATGGAGCGCAGCAGATAATACGGGTTCCCGCCGATCATCTCCGCCAGATCATAATCCAGCAGAGCGTCGGGGGACTGGGTGTCAAAATCAAAGCATTCCACCGTCATGCCCAGCCGCTCCAGCTCCCCGGCGGCGCGTTCCACGTGGTAATTCCTTTCTTTATATACGTTGTCCGCCGTAACCACCAGGGCCGCTTTCCCGGGACGGACGCAGCGTCCCGCCGCCTCCAGCAGCGGCGGACTGGACAGACCGTTTGAGGCCAATATAATCATATTTCCCTCCCGTTTACAACACTTTCAGAAGGAGTATGTCATCATGAATATTCAGATTTTCGGTTCCAGCAAATGCTTCGACACCAAGAAGGCGGAACGCTGGTTCAAGGAGCGGCGGATCAAGTACCAGTATATCGATCTGCCGAAGAAAGGCTTTTCCGCCGGGGAGTACCGCTCCGTGCGGCAGAAGCTGAGCTTCGACCAGCTGGTAAATACCAAGTGCAAAGCCTACCAGGACTTATACATGGCCTACATCACCCCCGACGCGGCGGAGGAGAAGCTCTTTGACAACCCCCAGCTGTTCCATACGCCCATCGTCCGCAACGGGAAATTCGTCACCGTGGGATACTGCCCGGAGGTGTGGGAGACATGGGAGTGATCTGTCTGGCCGATCCTGCCCCTATTCCACATGGTGCGTATGATTGAAAATGTGGTCCTCGCAGAAGCAGTGATAGCCGGAGCACTTGGAGCAGTAGCGGAATTGCAGGTTGGGGAAATCCGTGTCCGTCCGGCCGCAGACCTCGCACCTGTGATTGTAGCCCCGCTGCTGCTTCTGCTCTTTCACCGCCTTGCGGAACTGGATGGCCTCCCGGCGGTTGTGGGCCCGGACCGTGTCCACCCTCCGGTGGAGGCCGGGGGAGAAGAAGACGAACAGGTTCAGCATGGCGATGATGGGCATGAGGGCCATCCCCCACAGTCCGAAGGAGGCGTAACGCAGGACCTGAACCGCGTAGAGGGCCCCCTCAAAAATGGCCATCCATTTCATCTTGATTGGAATAACGAAGAAAAAGTAGACCACCGCGTCCGGATTGGTCAGTGCATAGGCTATGAACAGGGCGGCGTTCACGTACAGAGCGCCGTAGAGGGGGTAGTTGATGCCGTCGATAAGGTAGACCAGAATGGCGGACAGGGCGGACAGCAGCATGCCGCTGACATAGTAAACCGTAAATTTCGCGCTGCCCCACAGCCGTTCCAGGCTTTCTCCCAGCCAGAAATAGAAGATAAACGTTAAGATAATAAAGAAGTCGCTTCCGGTGGGGATCAGCACATAGGTCACCAGCCGCCAGACCTGTCCGTGGAGCACGGCCTCAGGATTCATGGACAGGAACTGGAGCAGCATGCCGGAACGGTCAAACATGCTCAGCACGAAAATCACGGCGTTGGATGCTACGATGTACCGCATAAGGCCCGGAATTCCCAGCCGGGGGTGCAGGGCGCAGAAGCGGTTGATGGCGTCGTTCAGCTTTCTCAAAGGAAATTCCTCCCGTATTAATTGATGTGGTATTGGTATTGTACTCCATCTGAAAAGAAAAGTCATCATAAATATTTGAACATTTGACATTTGGCGAAAAATATGTATAATAGAAAGAGTCCGGCGGAGCCAGAATTTTTTAAGAGCCTGTTCAGTATCTTAACGTGTACGGATTGGCGAGAAAATTTTTCGCCCCGCGTGGCAAATTTTCGCAGGAATACTGGATGTATTTCAAGAAAATTTAACGAAGTGGAGTGGAAAATTTTCCGGCAATCCGTGTGCGGAGAGATGCTGAACAGGCTCTAAGCTGCATTTGGGACAGCAGACAGGAGGGGCTTTCCTTTTTGTTCCGGCTGTACTATAATATCAGCAGGATATATTTCCGGGTATGATGGGGCTGATGCCGCACCGCACCCGGAAACGCCGGCAAAGTCAAATATCGGGGTGTTGCGCAGTTGGTAGCGCGCCTGCTTTGGGAGCAGGAGGCCCGGGGTTCGAGTCCCCGCACTCCGACCACGTCGGAGCGAAATCCGCTCTACTCCGTTTTAAGGCGGGCCCTTTCAGGGTCCGCCTTAAAACTGCGTTCCGCTCCTTTGCTCCTCCTTTCCAACTGCAAACCAGAGTTCGCCTGCCCTGACGGCAGGCGAAGCCGCCGCTTGCGGCGGCGCCTCTTGGGCTTGCAGTTGGGGAGACGGGGGATGCGGCGGCAGTGGTTTGGACCTCATAGAAAACAAAAAGCTTCCCGCCTGGACCGGTGGATAACCACCGGCTCCGGGCGGGAAGCTTTTACTCCTATTTGGGGATAAAGGGCTTGGAAATTGCCTGAAAATTATGATTTTTTCTGCTTGTTCCGCATGATGATGAACACTGCGCCCCCGCGGCATGCTGTGTGAATTCAAGAGGTCTTTCGCCGGAGTCAGCGGAACGATCACCGCAGCACTGCCACACTGTAAGAGGGCATCGTGACCGAGCCGTCCTGCATGGTCACTTCGCCGCCGTCCACCGAAAGATATCCCGCTATTTCCAGATCGCCGTATTGTCCCGCGGGCATTTCTACCTGCTTTTCGTCTGCCTCGGAGATGTTATAGAGCATGTAGATGGTTTCGCCGTTATACGTCCTGGAAATGGCGGCAATATCCGGGTCCTCGACCTCCTCCAGCCGGGCCACGGTCCCTCTCGCAATCTCCGGATTCTGATTGCGCAATAAAATAATATCCTTGTAGAAGCTGTAGATCGAATCCTTCGCCTTCATCTGCTCGTCCGCGCAGGCGAACCTGTTTTCCTGGGGCTCCATATCCGCCGGGCCGCTGGTCATGCCCTTGGCGCCGGCATCGGCGGACCAGTACATGGGAGCGCGCTTGTTCTCGTCCTTCCCGGTGCCGGTCATGCCGATCTCTTCCCCGTAATACACGAAAGCGCTGCCGCTCATCAGGACGTTCAGCGCGCCCGCCATCTTGACCTTCCGCGCGTCATAGGACATATATCCCGCCGCCCGCGCCATGTCATGGTTGACGAAGAAGGGCGCGTCGATGGCGGCGTCTCCGCCATGCTCCCGGATGGCGTTCTGCACGCGGACCAGCGCCTTTGCGTAGGCCTGGGCGCTGTTGGCCTCGCCGGAATAGTTCAGCGTCTTCGAGATCACCCCCGTGGAGCCGGAAAATTCAAAATCGAAGAAGCTGTCCACGCCGCTGGCGTAATACTGGGCGTATGTAGGCAGCGCGTCCCAGCACTCGCCCACGATATAGGCGTCGGGATCGACGGACTTTACGTGATCGTTGACCCAGCTGAGCACCTCCACGTTTTTGCCCGTGGCGCCGGAGTAAAACTCCTTGACCGCGTCCAGCCGGAAGCCGCCCACGCCCTTTTCCAGCCAGAAGTCCATAACGGCCTCAAAATCCCTGCGCAGCTCCTGGCTCTCGAAGTTCACGTCCGGCATCTCGGGGGAGAACTGGCCCTCGTAGTAGTAGTCCGTAGAGCCCACCTGATACCAGACGTCGGAGCCGGGGTTGCCCTTGGAGAAGTTATAGTAGCCGTAGTACTGGCACTCTTCCGCGGAAGGCTCGTCGTCCGGGCCAAGGGAGGCCAGGTAGCTGCCGGCCTCCTGGAACCAGGCGTGGTCCGGCGAGGTGTGGTTGAGGACCAGGTCGATGATGAGCTTGATCCCCCGCTCATTGCACGCCGCCGCCAGCTGGTCGAAGTCCTCCATGGTGCCGTAGGCCGGATCGATGTCCATGTAGTCCTTTACATCGTACTTGTGGTAGCTGTTGGAGGGCATAATGGGCATCAGCCAGATTCCGTTGAAGCCCAGGTCCTGGATATAATCCAGCTTGGAGATGACCCCCTGGAGGTCCCCCATCTGGTCGCCGTCGCTGTCGCAGAAGGAACCTACAAAGATCTCATACCAGGTGCGGTAGTTGTCGTCTATTACCGTCACTTCCCTGGCGCGCCAGCCGGTTTTCGCGCTGCCGCCGCAGGCGGACAGAACGCCGCATATTACCGCGAGAATCAGCGCCAGCGCTGCGATTTTTTGAAGTCTGTTTTCTCTCTGCTGCATTTTCCTGCAACCTCCCTGTCGAAATAGATTTTTATCCATTACCGCCTCTGCTTTTTACAGTCCAATCATTTTTGGTCATCCGGTATTCATATGACGGAAACTCTTTTTGGAAACTCTCCGAAAAATATACGCCCTCCTGCATAAACGCAAAGCCCATTTTCTCTATCAGGTTTTTGGATGAAACGTTGCCTTGAATACAGCAGGCCCATACATAGCTGATTCCTTTAGAAAACAGATGATCCAAAACAATGTGAATCACTTCGCTCATAATTCCCTGCCGGCGGTATTGGGTGTTTAAGGCAAACCCCAGTTCCTTTGTATCATGGCGTCCCTCTTCGGAATCTTCATGGATCGCAATGAATCCGATCACCTTATTTCCAGTTTTATGGACGATCGCGAAAATATTTTCCTTTGCTGCCCACTGCTCCAGAACTTTTCTTGTCTCCTCGACACTTTTATGCGCACGCCAGCCAACCGTCTCGATTTCTGGCTGGCTGCAAAATGCGTACACATCGTCCAAATCCTGTTGGCAAAAATTCCTTAACTGAACTCTTGCAGTATCAAATACCTCCATACTTCCCCTTCCTCCGCAGACCGATGTTAGTCGTTTTGGCCATGTTACGCGGGCCCTCTCTGCACCATCCACGCCCAGACGGCCAGCAGAATCAGCAGCAGCGGGTAGTAGGCGTAATAGGCGTACTTCCGCAGCCCGCCCTCCTCCGTCCGGCGCTCCCCATCGCACATGGAGATAAGGATGAAGCCCATGGCGGCCGTCAGATAGATCAGGCTGACCCCCAGCCCCGCAATGAGGCTCATGGTCCGCCGCCGGCGCAGCAGGTACAGCACCACGGCGATGAGGACGAAGCCCCAGCCATATTTGCAGTGGAGCAGTTCCGCCCACAGGCATCCCCCAAGGGCCGCCACGGCGCTGAGCAGATACGCGCCCCTCCGCCCCTCCGCGAACTTGATGATCCACAGCGTAATGAGGGCGATAAACACCGTCCAGAGGGTGTTCTGGGAGTCCCAGTACCACACCTTCCCGTACACCGCCAGGTCGTAGGGCACCTCGGATATGAGGGCGCAGGCCAGCACCGACAGGGCGTATTTTTTCATGCTGGAGGTGTGCTCCACCCCCTGGGCCAGCAGGTAAGCGTAAATGGAAATGGCAATCATGCCGATGATCTCCGCCATGGAGGCAATTCCCGCCCACAGCATGGCGCCGGCGTCGCTTCCCAGCATTTCATTGAGCTGTTCCGGCGTGTAGCTGTGCACATGCAGGATGCCGTTCTGGATCACCGCCGCGCCGAAAAAGTACAGCGTCATCAGGATCGTTCCGGCGATTTTCAGCGTGTTGACGGAAATGCTGGGGAACAGGGACCTCCTCCCGCGCAGATCGCCGCCGTTTTCTACCGTCATACAGGAGCCTCCTCTTCTGTTTGTGCAGGGCCGCCGTCCTCTTTCCGTGGGGCGGGCCCGGTGGAGCCGCGGATCACCAGGGGCGCGCGCAGCCGGATCGAATCAATGGCCACGTTGTTGATCAGACAGGTCAGGGCGTAATAACCGCACTTGCCCAGAGCCAGCCGGTTCTGCCGGATGGTGGTAAGGGGCGGATTCATATAGGCGGCGACGGGCAGATCGTCAAATCCCACGATGCTCACATCCGCAGGCACCCGCAGGCGGCGGTCATTGCACTCTGTGTAGACCGCCACCGCCCGGGCGTCATCCGCGCACAGAATGGCGGTGGCCCCCTTTTCAATGAACCGGGGCAGATATTTCCTGGTGGACTCCGCCACATAATATCCCAGGCCGATCAATTCCTCGTCCACCGGCAGGCCGCACTTCTTCAGGGCGGCGCGGTAGGCGTTGTACCGCTCCCGCACGATATAGGAGTCCAGCGGACCGGAGAGCAGCGCCATGCGCCGGTGGCCCAGGCTGTAGAGGTGCTGTACCGCCGCCTCCAGCCCGCCGCCGCTGTCGCAGCCCACCGAGGCCATGCAGGGATTCTCCTTGATATAGTTGTCGTACAGGACCGTGGGCACCTGCGCCGTCGGGAACTCCTCCATCCAGGGGTCCAGCAGGGAAAAGCCCAGCAGGAACGCGCCCCGCCAGCCCCCCTGGGCCATGGCCTCCTGGTAGGTGATGGCGCGCTGATACTCCTCNGTCAGAGGCACCACNTCCACCATCCAGCCNTCGGACCCGGCCATCTCCNTGAAGCCCGCGATGATCTCATAGCCAAACTGGTTGGGNTCCGTGTACTCCATATTCTCAATGAATATGCAGAACTTNTTGAGGTTCCGATGTCCGGTATAGCCCATTTCCGCAGCCGTCTCCANAATTTTGCGGCGCAGTTCCTCGCTTACGTCCGAGGCGTTGTTCAGTCCNTTGGATACGGTGCTTTTGGTTATTCCGAGNTTTGCTGCAATNTCGTTCAGGGTAATCATNGGAACCTCCTTTTCNGGTGCAGGCCGCCTCCCGGCGGCNCCGCGTCTGTCGTATCGGTTGCNGANATTATAACCGAAACGCCNGAGAAAAGCAAGNATCGTTTCGAAACCGCNNNNANCNGCGCNNGCNCACCGNGAATGNTNCAAACACGCCNTGNACANCCNGATTTTTCNGNNNTTCCGGTTCNANAAAGTTTCGCAACNCNGCTCNCGATGCTCNAAATTCAGCGTTTTGAACAAAAAACNAGGNCGAAATTTGGTTGTTAAATGCNNNNAAAAANTCTTGACGCNGNTGNAAATACGTGCTATCCTCACCGTATCAGCAGTTTGCGAAACACGTTTCGNCCGCTTGTATCGTATCGGNGTTTTGTTNGTTTTTCGTAAATGGTGCAAAGTTCCGAAACACTCGCAAGCTGTAAAATGAAGGAGGTTATTCCAAATGAAAAGAAGAATCTTTGCTATGCTCCTGGCCGGCGTAATGGCNCTGGGCCTGCTGGCCGGCTGCGGCGGCGGGGGCAACAACGACACCCCCNGCAACNGCAGCANCCCCTCAAGNGNCACGCCCAGCANCNGCTCCGGCGAGGTCACCGACATCACCCTGAAGGTGTGGTGCCCCTCCAACCAGATCGACACCGGCATCCTTGCCCAGCAGCAGGAAGCCTTCCAGGCCGAGCACCCCGAGTGGAACCTCTCCTGGGATGTCACCGCCGTAGGCGAGGACACCTGCCAGGAGAGCGTGCTTCGCGACGTTGAGGCCGCTGCCGACGTGTACTTCTTCTCCAGCGATCAGCTCCCCGACCTGGTGAGCGCCGGCGCCATCGCCCAGCTGGGCGGCTCCACCGCCGAGATGGTCGAGAACAATATGGCCCCCGCCGTCGTCGACACCGCCAAGCTGGACGGCAAGCTCTACGCCATCCCCTTCACCCACAACACTTTCTTCATGTTCTATGACAAGACCCTCCTGGGCGAGGANGACATCAAGACCATGGAAAGCATCATGGCTGCNGATACNCCCGACAACGCNTACAACTTCTACTTTGAGTCCGCCGGCGGCTGGAAGCTGGGCGCCTGGTACTACGGCGCGGGCCTGAGCGTGTTCGGCCCCAACGGCAACGATCTGTCCGCCGGCTGCGACTGGAACAGCGCCACCGGTATGGCCGTCACCAACTACCTCATCGACCTGATCAACAACCCCAAGTGCGCCTATGACGGCGAGATCGCTGTTTCCGAGCTGATTGCCGACCACCGCCTGGGCGCCTGGTGGGACGGCTCCTGGAACTACAACCTGTACCATGACGCCCTGGGCGACGACATGGGCATCGCCACCATCCCCACCTTCAACGTGGATGGCAAGGACAACCAGCTGCTGAGCTTCTACGGCTCCAAGTGCATCGGCGTCAACGCCAAGAGCGCCAACCCCGCCGCCGCCGTGGCCTTCGCCGCCTTCCTGGGCAACGCGGAGAACCAGACCCTGCGCTATGAGAAGTCCGCTCAAATCCCCACCCACAATGACGCCGCCAACTCCGACGCCGTTAAGGCCGACGCCCTGGCCACCGTCATCGTGGACGAGTCCAACAACTGCAGCGTGATGCAGCCNGTCAACGCCACCTTCTCCGCCCGTTACTGGACCTACGCCGGCGCCATCCCCACCGAGNTCCGCAGCGGCGNGNNCAACGCCGGCAACGCCCAGGAGAAGCTGGACACCTTCGTGGCCGCCATGACCGCGGAATAAGCTGCCGTCCGTCTGAAAACAAAATGGTGTAATGAAAATCTTATGTGTAAGATTTTCATTTTGTGGGCNNGCCCACAAAATCCCGCCTGACCGCGCCTTTTAACGGGGCCGGTCCTGCAAGTCAACTCGGCGCGGGGGCGCCGCATGGAGCGCGCCCCCGCGCAATTTGAAACAGGAGGGTTGAAGAAATCTTATGGAAGCAAAAACCGCAAAGGCAAGCGCCGGTCTGCGGCTGACAGGCACCGGGAAGCCCGCCCAGGCTTCCCCCGCCCAAGTGATCCGTGAGAGCGACGCGTTATCGAAACTTTCTTTCTTTATTTTCGGCCTGGGCAACCTGGTCAACAAGCAGATTATCCGCGGCCTTATCTTCCTGGTCATCGAAGTGGCCTACATCGCCTATATGGTCAGCTTCGGCGCAGGCGCCCTGGTGGACTTCACCACCCTGGGCACAGCGCTCCAGGAGGAGGTCTGGGACGAGGCCCAGGGCCTCTTCGTGTACACCCAGGGCGACAACTCCATGCTGTGCATGCTCTACGGCGTCATCACCGTCGTGCTGACGGTCATCATCATCGCCGTGGCCTACATGTCCATGAAGAGCGCCTACTGCACCCAGGTCCGCAAGGCCCGGGGGATGCACATCCCCACCTTCTCGGACGACCTGAAGTCCCTGCTGGAGGAGAACATCCACGGCCTGCTGATGGCGTTCCCCTCCTTCGGCATCATCGCGTTCACCGTCGTTCCCCTGATCTTCATGATCCTCATCGCGTTCACCAGCTATGACCGCGACCACCAGCCCCCCGGAAACCTGTTTGACTGGGTGGGCCTGTCGAACTTCGCCCAGCTGTTCACCAGCGGCAGCAAGCTGGCCGCCACCTTCTGGCCGGTGCTGGGCTGGACCCTGATCTGGGCCGTGTGCGCCACCTTCAGCAACTTCATCCTCGGTATGCTGCTGGCCCTGCTCATCAACCGCAAGGGCACCCGCATCAAGGGCTTCTGGCGCTTTGTGTTCGTGCTGTCCATCGCGGTGCCCCAGTTCGTCACCCTGCTGAGCATGAGCACCATCTTCAACGTCAACGGCCCGGTGAACGTCATGCTGCGCGCCATCGGCCTCATCGGGGTTACCGACTCGGTGCCCTTCTTCACCAACGCGACCTACGCCAAAATCACCATCATCTGCATCAACATGTGGATCGGCATCCCCTATACCATGCTGTCCACCACGGGCATCCTGCAGAACATCCCCGCCGACCTGTATGAAGCGGCCCGGATCGACGGCGCGACCCCGCCCGTCATCTTCCGCAAGATCACGCTGCCCTACATGATGTTCGTCATGACGCCCACCCTCATTACTTCCTTCACCGGAAACATCAACAACTTCAACGTCATCTACCTGTTGACCGGGGGCGGGCCGGATTCTCTGGATTACTACTTCGCGGGCAAGACGGATCTGCTCATTACCTGGCTCTACCGTCTGACCATCACCCAAAAGGACTACAACATCGGCTCTGTGATCGGCATCATGACCTTTATCGTGCTGGCTATCACGGCGCTGCTGACCTACCACCAGACCGGTGCGTACAAGGATGAGGGGGCGTTCCAATAATGAAACAAAGAAGACTGATCTCCAATATACTGTGCCACGCGCTGCTGGCTGTGCTGGGCATCATCTGGGTGCTTCCTATCGGCTATGTCATCCTGACCGCGTTCCGCCAGGAGAGCGGCTCCTACAAGAGCTATATCTTCCCCAAAGGCTACACCCTGGACAACTTCGTCAACCTCATCAACACCAGCAACAGCATGATCGACTTCAAGCGCTGGTTCCTGAACACGCTGGTCATCGCCATCATCAGCACCATTATCGCCGCGTTCTTCTGCATCTCCGTGGCCTACTGCATGAGCCGCCTGCGCTTCCGTATGCGCAAGCCCTTCATGAACCTGGCCATGATCCTTGGCATGTTCCCCGGCTTCATGTCCATGATCGCCGTGTACTACATCCTCAAGGGTCTGGGCTTCCTGGAGACCGGCGTGCTCAAGCAGTTCGCCCTGGTGCTGGTATACTCCGGCGGCGCGGGACTGGGTTTCTACATCGCCAAGGGCTTCCTGGATACCATCCCCAAGGCCATTGACGAGGCCGCCTATATCGACGGCGCAACCAAGTGGCAGACCCTGATTCACATCACCCTGCCCCTCAGCAAGCCCATCATCACCTACACCCTGCTGACCACCTTTATGGGCCCCTGGGTGGACTATATCTTCGCCAAGGTCATCATGGGCAGCGACAACCAGTACTACACCATCGCCATCGGGCTGTGGACCATGCTGCAGAAGGAATATATCGAGACATATTACACCCAGTTCTACGCGGGCTGCGTCATGATCTCCATCCCCATCGCCATCCTGTTTGTCATCACGCAGAAGTACTATGTGGAGGGCGTGTCCGGCGCAGTGAAGGGCTGATCCCTATGACCGGGAGCAGATATTTCTGACAAACTCGCGCTTCCAATGCAAAACTTTCAGGGCATGGTTTGCGTTTTCTCTTTGACTGCGGTATAATTTAGTCGTGTAACCGCTTCACTCATATGAGAAACGCGGATCATGCCCTCTTTTTTGTACTGACAACCTGAAGTATGGGAGATCAACTGTGGAAGCAAATAAATTCATCCAATACGGCAGAGAATTTGACGCGGCGTACCGGTACGACGGCAAAGATCTGGGCGCCGTATGCGCCGGAGGACGCACCGTATTTAAGTTCTGGAGCCCGGAGGCGGAACAGGTGGAGCTGTCCCTGTACCGGGACGACGTCTCCGATTCCTTCGAAGTCCGCCCCCTGCGCCGGGACGGTCAGGGCGTCTGGTCGCTGGCAGTGGACAGGGACCTCCACGGTACCTTCTACGACTACACCGTGCAGGCGGGCGGCCGCCGCGTCCGCACCGCCGACCCCTATGCCGTGGCCTGCGGGTGCAACGGCGCACGCAGCATGGTGGCGGACCTGTCCCGCACCGATCCGGAGGGATTTGACCGGGACTGCCCTCCTCCCGCCCAGCCGGAACAGATCATCTACGAGCTGCACGTCAAGGATTTCTCCTACGACCCGGACAGCGGCGTGCCGCCGGAGTACCGGGGCAAATACAAGGCCTTTTCCTTCCGGGCCGGGGACGGACGGCTCCCCCGCTGTATGGAGCATCTGCGCTCCCTGGGCGTCACCCACGTCCAGCTGATGCCGGTTTTTGACTTCGGCTCGGTGGACGAGGCCGGGGACGGACGGCAGTTCAACTGGGGCTACGACCCGGTGAACTACAACGTGCCCGAGGGCAGCTACTCCACCGACCCCTCCGACGGGACGGCCCGCATCCGGGAGTGCAAGGAGATGATCCAGGCCCTCCACCAAAACGGACTGCGGGTGGTGATGGACGTGGTGTATAACCACACCTACCGGGAGGACTCCTGGCTGGAGCGCTCCGCTCCAGGGTACTACTACCGCCGCTGGGAGGACGGGACGCTCTCCGACGGTTCCGCCTGCGGCAATGACGTGGCCGCGGGCCGGGCCATGGTGGACAACTATATCGTCAGCTCCGTGCTGCACTGGGCGCGGGAGTACCATATCGACGGCTTCCGCTTCGACCTGATGGGCCTGCTGACGGTGGAACTGATGAACCGCATCCGGCGGGAGCTGGACGCCGCCTTCGGCCCGGGGGAGAAGCTGGTATACGGCGAGCCCTGGGGGGCGCAGGATTCCCCTCTGGAACCGGGCACCCACCCGGCTCTGAAGAGCTGCATGGGCATGCTGGACCCCGGCGTGGGCGCGTTCTGCGATCTGACCCGGGACGCCGTCAAGGGCGATTCCTTCCGGGAGACGTCCCCCGGCTTCGTCAACGGCGGAGAGGGCTTCGAGCAGGCCATCCTGCATGCCGCCGGAGGCTGGCGGGAGGGCAGCGGGGATTTCAGGCCCAACAGCTGCTCCCAGGTGGTGAATTATATCTCCGCCCACGACAACTTCACGCTGTGGGATAAACTGGTCATGTGCCTGCCGGAAGGTCCGGAACCGGCGGATTTCAATAAACTCCGGCCAGACCTGCTGGAGCGGAACAAGCTGGCCGCTTTCATTTACTTTACCTGCCAGGGGATGCTGTTCATGCAGGCCGGAGAAGAGTTCGGACGAACCAAGCATGGCGAGGGCAACAGCTACCGCTCTCCGCCGGAGATCAACATGCTCCGCTGGGAGCGGGCACGGCGCTTCGGAGCGCTGACGGATTACTACCGGGAACTGATCCGGCTGCGCAAGTCCCTGCCCGGGCTGTGCGACAAGTCTCCCGATGCCGCGTCGCGCCTGACGGCCAGGGCCGTCCACCGTCCGGGGACGGTGTCCTTCCAGGTGGAAGGGGGCGGCCCCCGGGGCGAACGGCTGCTCATTGTGCATAACGCCGGTCCGGAAACGTTTGCCCTCCCCCTTCCCGATGGCAGATGGACGGTGCGGGCTGACGGACAGTGCGCGGACCAGCACCGCCCCGCCGGACACGGAGGCAATCCGGTCACCGTTCCCCCTTACAGCGGCATGCTGCTTCTGCGGGAGGAAGGCTGAGGCCATCATCAAAACAAAGGGCCGGTCCATTGATACGGATTGGCCCTTTTTCTCAGGAAAAGAGGATGCTTTCATGAAATTCATCTATGGAAAACAGGACTGGATGACCTTCCAGCGCGGGGAAGAGACCTGCTTCCTCATGACCAACGGCCTGGGGGGCTTTTCCTCCCTCACCGCCATCGGGTCCTGCGCCAGAAGCGAACACGGCGTACTGATGGCCTGTGAGCACGCCCCCAACCGCCGGGTGCAGATGATCCAGCGATTACAGGAGACGCTGGATCTGGGAGGAGAGGCGTTCNCCCTGTCCAGNCAGGACTTNGAGGACCNNAGCCTCCGGGAGGACGGACGGACTTATCAGNCNGGTTTTACNTTCCGGGACNACCCCCGGTGGACTTATCTGGTGCNCGGCGTGGAAATCGTCAAGTCGCTGGCCATGGTCCCGGNNGAAAACACCGTGGCTATGGTCTACGAGNTCCACAACCGCAGCCGCNGCGAGGCNCTGCTTCGGGTNGNCCCTCANCTGCGCTTNGTCCCCAAGGGCGAGGCCATGGNCCCCGGCCAGACCTTCACGCTGGAGGAGAACCGCNTCCGGTCCGAAGGNNGGACCCTGTATTTTTCCNCCAACNCCGCGGNNCGTCCCCTGCCCCAGACGCTTCNGCGGGCCTTTNCACTACGCCCAGGACGCCATGGACGGCAAGCCCGCCGCCGGGTGGGCCGCCGTCAACCACTGTCTGGAGCTGGCCGTCCCTCCCGGAGAATCCCGNACGCTGGAGGCGGTNTACGGCACGGCCCTGCCGCTCCCGCGGGCNNCGGANGCNTTCTCCCGGCTGGAGGNGCACAACCGGGCCATCGAGGAGCGGGCGGGCTTNCGGGATGANGCCGCCAGNACGCTGGCCCGGGCGGCGGGGCAGTTCCTCTCCCTNCGGGANTCCACCGGAAAGCAGACCATNCTGGCNGGCTTCCCCTTTTTCGAGGACTGGGGCCGGGANACCATGATCGCCCTGGGGGGCTGCTGTCTGGCCGCGCGGCGGTACGANGAGGCCAGGAGCATTCTGGAGACCTTTCTGANCTACTGNCACCGGGGCCTCATGCCCAACCTGTTCCCNGAGGGAAAGGACGCGCCCCGGTACAACACGGNGGACGCGTCGCTGCTGTTCATCCTGTCCGTGTACGACTANCTCTNCCGCACCGGCGACCGGGCNTTCGCGGANAAGGCNTATGACGCCATGGCGGACATNATCGACTGGTACGAAANNGGGACGGACTTNGCCATCCGCATGGAGGAGGACGGCCTCATTGCCGCNGGCAGCGGCCTGGACCAGGTGACCTGGATGGACGTGAANGTGGACGGCATCCTGCCCACCCCCCGCCACGGCAANCCGGTGGAGATCAACGCCTACTGGTACAACGCCCTGCGGATCATGGAGCNGCTCGCCTCCCTGCTGGGCCGGGNCNNNGGCGCGCGGTACGCNNCCATGGCGGAGCGGACNAAACAGAGTTTCCNNGAGAAGTTCTGGAATNCGCAGGCGGGCTGTCTNCGGGANGTGCTGTCCGGNACCGGGGCGGANGAACAGATCCGCTGCAACCAGATCTGGGCGGTNTCCCTGCCCTTCTCNATCCTNCCCCCGGAACAGGAGANGACAGGTGGTGGAGACCGTGTTTGAAAAGCTGTATACGCCNTANGGCCTGCGCACNCTGNNCCCNGNNGATCCGGAGTTCCAGAGCTTNTACGGCGGGGACCGGCTGAAGCGGGATCTGGCCTATCACCAGGGCACCGTNTGGGNCTTNCCCCTGGGAGGCTACTATCTGGCGTACTTNAAGGTCCACGNCNNNTCCCNNGNGGCCCTGGACACCGTCCGGCGGCAGCTGGAGGCCGTCCGCAGCGCCCTGCGGGAGGGCTGCGCCGGACAGCTGCCTGANATNTACGACGGCGGCGACCCTGTGACCTCCAAGGGCTGCTTTGCCCAGGCGTGGAGCGTNGGAGANCTGCTGCGGGTATATGACGCGCTGGANGGGCGGCTGTCCCAGGCCGCCGNAGGCNGCCCGAGCCAGCCNCTGAAAGCGCTTTGAAAGGAGCAAACCATATGGATTTTGGCGCATTGAAAACCTATACCGTNTCCGGCCAGAGNGTGGAACTGCANTTNGAGGGCGGGGAGGCCAGAATCGAGCTGATCGCCCCCGGCGTTGTCAACGTGTTCGTCCCCCTGGCAAGCCCNGACCACCGCTCCAAGGCCATCGAGGGNGNCAAAACCCGGCCCGTNNCCNTCACGNCGGAGAAGCGGGANGACGGCCTCTGGCTGGAAACGGAGGAGGTCCGCGTCCGGGTGAGCGACGGCTTTTACGTGGACTTCTTCGACCAGGACGGAAANGAGGTCTGCATGGACTACCGNGGGAAGCGCCGCCCTCTGGANCGGCTTACGCCGGANCGGGCCGCGCTGCTNATNGCNGANGGCCACGGGGAGNGGCTGGAAGAGCCGTCCNGGGCTTTNGAGGTCATCAAAAANCTNGGCGAAGNGGAGCACTTCTACGGTCTGGGGGACAAGACCGGATTNCTGGACAAGCGGGGCTACGAATACGAGATGTGGAACACCGACAANCCCGCCCCCCAGGTGGACTGTTTCAAGGCGCTGTATAANNCNATNCCCTTCTTCATGTCGCTNAGCGGCAATCATGCCTACGGCATCTTCCTGGACAACACCTTCCGNTCNTGGTTCAACATGGGGCAGGAGTCGGAGGACTACTANTGGTTCGCCGCCGCCGGNGGCAATCTGGATTANTACTACATCGCCGGGGACGGCCTGCCCCNGNTNCTGGAGCGGTACNCCNGNCTCACAGGGACCTGTCCCCTGCCCCAGCTGTGGACCCTNGGGTATCACCAGTCCCGGTGGGGNTATATGACCCAGGAGGACGTGCAGGCCNTCGCGGACAATCTGCGNNGCAACGACATTCCCTGCGACGCCATCCACTTNGACATCGACTANATGCAGGACTACAAGGTGTTCACCTGGAACATGGAGCGCTANCANGGGGACCCGAAGGGCTTTCTTTCCGGCCTCGCGGCCCGGGGCTTCAAGCCGGTGGTCATCAACGACCCCGGCGTGAAGCAGGAGGCGGGCTATCCCATCTATGAGGAGGGCGTGGAGAAGGGCTGTTTCGCTACGACTCCGGAGGGAGACGTCTACATCAACGCCGTCTGGCCCGGCGACGCGGCCTATCCCGACTTCGGGAACCCCGCCGTACAGGAATGGTGGGGGAACCACCAGAAATTCCTGCTGGACATGGGCGTTCGGGGCGTCTGGAACGATATGAACGAGCCCGCCAGCTTCAAGGGTCCCCTTCCCGATGACGTGGTGTTCTCCGACGGGACCCGCAAGGCCTCCCACGCCGAGATTCACAATGTCTATGGGCACTTCATGGCAAAAGCGGCCTACGAGGGACTGAAAAAGCTGGACGGACGGCGGCCCTTCGTCATCACCCGGGCCTGCTACGCCGGGACGCAGAAGTACTCCACCACCTGGACCGGGGATAACCACAGCATCTGGGCCCATCTTCAGATGGCCGTCCCCCAGCTGTGCAACCTGGGCCTGTCCGGCATGGCCTTCGCGGGCACCGACCTGGGGGGATTCGGCTCGGACACTACGCCGGAACTGCTGGCGCGGTGGGTGCAGTTTGCCTGCTTCTCCCCCCTGTTCCGCAACCACGCGGCCCTGGGCAGCCGTCCCCAGGAGCCCTGGCAGTTCGGCCCCCGGGTGCTGGATATCTACCGAAAATATGTGAAGCTGCGCTATCAGTGGCTGCCCTATTTCTATGACCTGTTCCGGGAGGCGGAGCGCACCGGCGCGCCCATCCTCCGGCCCCTGGTGTTCCACTATCCGGATGACGAAACAGCCAGGACCTGCAACGACGAGTTTATGGCGGGGGACCGCGTCCTGGCGGCCCCGGTGGTCCAGCAGGGCGTCCGTCAGCGGCTGGTCTACCTCCCCCGGGGGGAGTGGTACGACTACTGGACCCGGGAGAAATTCACCGGCCCGGTCTCCCTTGTCCGGGAGGCCCCGCTGGATACGTGTCCCATTTACGTGAAGGCAGGCAGCGTCATCCCCATGGCCCGTCCCCAGTCCTACGTGGGCGAGGTGGAACCGGATGTGCTGCTGCTGGACGTCTATCCCGGTCAGGGCACGTGGGACCACTGGCTGGACGACGGCGAGAGCTTCGGCTACCAGGAGGGGAAATACCACCAGTACCGCTTCACCGTCCGCCCGGACGGCGGCGTGGACACCGAAATCGTCCACGGGGGCTATGACCGCCCCTACCGGGAGATCCGGGTTCTGCGCGAAGGAGAGAAAATCTGATGCGGTATCAGAACTGCATTTTCGACCTCTACGGCACCCTGGTTGACATCCACACGGACGAGGCGTCTCCCCGTCTGTGGGTGCGCATGGCCGAGGTCTACCGCCGCAAGGGGGCGCTTTATCAGCCCGGCGAGCTGCGGGAAGCCTATACCCGGCTGGTGGGCGAATTGGAAAACGGCGCGGCATCCACAGGCGGGTACGCCCACGAGGCCCACCCGGAAATTCAGATCGAGGAGGTCTTTCAGCGGCTGTACCAGGCAAAGGGCGTGGAGGCGGACGCCGGACTTGCCGTCCGGACCGGCCTGGTATTCCGCAGACAGTCCACCGAGTATCTGCGCCTCTACCCCGGGGCGGCGGAGCTTCTCCGGGCGCTGCGGGCCCGGGGCCGGGGCGTCTGGCTGCTGTCCAACGCACAGAGTATTTTCACCCGGCAGGAGCTGAAAGAACTTGGGCTGGACGGCCTGTTTGACGGCGTGTACCTCTCCTCCGACTACGGCGTCAAGAAGCCGGACCCCCGCTTCTTCCGCGCGCTGCTCCAGGCCCGCGATATTTCTCCGGACAGCGCCGTCATGGTGGGCAACGATGGAACATGCGATATTGATGGAGCCCGGGCGGTGGGGCTGTCTACCATTTATATCCGCTCCAATCTCTCCCCTCAGGAGCCGCTTCCCCAGGCGGACTATGTGCTGGACGCCATGGATTTGCGGCAGGTGGGCAGTATTCTGGGCGTACCGGAGCTGCTCCAGGCAAATATCTGAAAAAGTCAACGGTGGGAAATCCCACCGTTGACTTTCAGACTGTCAAAAAAGCCCTCCGCAGGAGTTTGCCGCCCACGATTGCGCATGACCGCATCGAGCGGTCATGCGCAATTTAATTTTTCACAGCCACTCGATGTGGCTGTGAAAAATCTTAGGCGGCAAATAAAATTTAATTGTTTTTCCCGCGGCGTGTACGTCGTGAAGCGCCGCACAGCGGCGCTTTTAGCGCTAAGCCGGCCCTTGGCCGGCCCACGGGGAAAAACACTTTGCGC
>JAAVHF010000054.1 GCA_014799845.1 Oscillibacter sp.
AGCTCTTGGAGTTTTCCGCCAGACCATTGCCTTTCCATTGTACAGCTTGGGCAATGAGATGTCCCTCGCCTGTGGCTGGCTGCCACGAACATGGGGCAAATCTTATAGTAACAGGAGTTACTTTATGGCACGAAAAAACGCGAAAGGCACGGGGACGATCCGGAAGAAGACGGTCACCCGCAATGGGAAGGAATACACCTACTGGGAGGCCCGGGTCACCACCGGCCGCGATCCCGGCACCGGCAAACGCATCATCAAAAATGTTCTCGGAAAAACCCAAGGCGAGGTTAAGCAGAAACTGACAAAGGTTCTGGAAGAAACCAAGGATCTCGATGTAATCCGTGCCGAAGAATACACCGTTGCCACCTGGTTAAAAACCTGGTATGACCTCTACGCCAAACCCAATGTCCGCCTCGCCACAGCGAACCGCTACCAGTTGATGATTGAGACCTATACTATCCCTCGTATCGGCAAGATCAAACTCACCAAGCTGACCTCCCGCGACCTTCAAAAAATGTATAAAGATCTCATGGAAACCGGGCGTGTCCACGTTGGGAAGGGCCAGAGCCCTGGCCTGAGCAGTACCACAGTCCGCAGCGTCCACCTCATGCTCCACTGTGCCTTCGAGCGGGCGGTCAAAGAACGGCTGATCCCTCGTAACCCTACCGATGACTGCATCGCTCCAAAGGTTCAGAAGCTCGAGAGNAANACGCTCCNNCCNGAGNATATGAAANCCTANCTNGATGCGGCNAATGCCAGAGGACTCCTNCCGATGTTCTATCTGGCACTGGTCAGCGGNCTCCGNAANGGCGANCTNGTTGCTCTCCTCTGGTCTGACCTGGATATAGAGAACCGCACGATCTTCGTCAGCAAACAGTATATCCGCAACCCCAATGGAGAACTGACCCTCTCCCGTCCCAAGACTGAAACCTCCGTCCGCAGAGTATCCATCCCGCAAGAAGCAGTAGACCTTCTGATCCAGGAGCATAATAANCANCCCGATAANCAGTACATGTTCCCNTCCCCNGCCACNGGAGAGATGTACCACCCCGACTCCGTAGCCAAACTCCATGAAAAGATTCTCAAAGACGCCAATCTAGAGCATATCTCGCTCCACGGCCTACGCCACACCTTCGCCACAGTAGCCCTCCAGAATGGTGTAGACGTGAAAACCGTCAGCAGTATGCTGGGNCACTACGANGCAGGATTCACNCTCCGCACCTACACNCACGCCACCCGGNAGGTTCANAATCANGCAGCNGAAACCATGGGCAACTTCATGGCCCAGGTTATGTAAGCAAAAATAAAGCCAACAACACCTACCAAAACAGGGGAGAGGTTCGTATCCAGACCTCTCCCCTCCGTCTTGGTTCATCCTATTGTGGGTCACGGTGTGGGTCAGCAAAAGACCGTAAAAATTAACTCACCTAAAAAGTCACCAAAACGAGAAAAATCTCCCCGAAACTAACTAGTTTCAGAGAGATTTTGCAATAAGTGGTTAAAATCGATTTTTTGAAGAATGGTTTATATTGGCGAACTTCTGTGTGCCACTAAATGTTTAGCATAACCAGTGAGGCCAGTATCAGCAACAACGCAACTTTCTTCTGCCTACTGAGTCTCTCACGAAAGAACACTGCGCCTGTTGTACTGATTACAATGAGTGTTCCTACACTGAATACCGGATAGGCAACCACTGCTGGCACACTTTCAAAGGACAGCAGCAGGAATCTGGCTGAGTAGTAATTGGGGATACCAATCAGTAGTCCGCACAGCAGGTCTGTTGTTGTTATTTGCTGCCTCTTTTTTAATACAAGGGCCCAAGCGATCAGTAGCGCGGCGAAAAAGGTGCAGAACAAATAGAGGTTTTTCAAAACCGATGGACCAGTCTTATCGAAAATATTGGCCATTGTGTCCGCAAAACCGCTGACCAGCAGCAGAATGGCAAGCCACTGCTTTCTCCTGCCTCTGCTGACCTCTCCTTTTTCCATGTTGATGAGAACGATGGCCACCACAGCAAGAACTGCTCCAGCAAGCTGAAACCATTTCATTCGCTCCTGAAAGAGCAGTACGGCAGCTACAGTTGGGACCAGGACCCCTCCCAGTTTCATCGCTGCGCCTGAGAAGATAACGCCGTTGCAATTGATGTTTTTCTGCAGAAGAATAAACGCTGCCAGATACAAAAAACCGGTCACCGCGCCGAGAATGACGGCAATCTCTATTCCCGACTCAAAGACTACGGAGCGGATACCTCCCATATAAACCAGGGATATTGCCATGCAGGCTGCGTAATTGGCGCAAAACATCACCATATTACCGTGGACATATTTTTCACTTATACGCATCAGTATTGAAACCATTGCGCTGCTGATTACTGCCATTGCCAGATAAAGCATATGATACCTCATAATACAAGTTCAGTGCTTGGCTCACTAGTGTGCGGTACAAAGCATGGGGATGCAGCGTCCATTTTTTCCTTCATTGGTGACCACCCACCCCGTTGCATTCAGCAGAGCCGTCCAGCGAACAGATTCTGGATAGCGCTCACCAATGTATGACCTGGGATCATAGCCATATGTGTTGGAATCGCCAAAGCACAATACCCGGTGACTCATAGCTGTTTATCACTTCCGCTTGATTTCAGACTCGTCCTGCCAGGTGGTTTCACAATCATCTGTCTGTATACCACAGACCAGCTACACCGCCAAGATGGTCGGTAAACTCCATCAGCAAGTGCATCTTGCCATTGGGATCGCCGCCGCAGATGCGGTGCATCATATTCCGTAGGTTGGCCTGATTCCTCCCAATCAGAAGGTCGTACTTGTTGTAGTCGGCGCTGGTGATCTGCCAGGCTGTTTCCCCGCCACAGCCGATTCCATGCTCGACCAGTTTGTAGCGGGCCGATGGGCAGACAGGATTGCCAATCTTCTCGGTACTGTTGACTGCGGATTTGATGTGAAATTGCTTCTCCAGCTCCGCTTTTCTCGCCAAGGCTTTCATGACTAACTTGTCCATCAGGCTGTGGCAAATATAAAAGAAGCTCGTCATCTGCTGTACTCTCCACATGGGTGGATTTTTCTTCAGTATAGCATACATCATCCGTAAAGTCGAGGGCGATTTCCTGATGAGCATTGGCGGCAATTTTTCGCTGGAGCTCCAGCTTTGACCACCTGAACTGACCGGCTGCCTGGATATACCACATCCGTTCCTGGAGTGTAAGATCTGCCTCCAGAATGACCACATTCTGTGTCCAGCCAATCGTCATGGCTTCCGCCAGCACTTCCTGGTCGCTCTCATAAGTGCGGCAGAACTCCCGCATCCGACGTAGATTTCTGGGGGAGAAACCCGATATATCCGGGTATCTTTCAGCAAGATACTCCGCCGCAATAACAGCAGCACCTTTTTCCCGCCTAGCACTGACCAGACAGCCAATCGCAACATACAGCTCCATCTGCGGCAATCCAGCCGCCATAGCCGTATCCAGCGCTATAAACATCTCACTGTAATCTGTTGCCTTCCGAATATTCATGAGCTCCTCCTTTCTTAAACTCCGGTTTGTCTTTACTGAATCAGCTTGGCAAAATTATCGCCAAAAGTATTCGGGCAAATCACACCTAAACGCCGAATGACCTTTTTCTGGAATTCTTTCGGACTGTGGCTGTATACACCTTGGGTCACTTCCGCTCCCAGCAGTTGGCAAGTCCCTCCTCATACCGCCAGTAGTCGGCCAGATTCAGGTGCTACATTCGTCTGGTCGAACCATTATCCATGATTTAAGGCAAAGGAAGACGCCCCTCTCAGGGTAATCTCCTTTGCCTTGAATCCGTTTTCAATCTCCTGCTGGATTTTAATTCAGCTTCTGAGCAATGACATCAATGCCATTGAGAACGCTCAGACCTGCCCTTCCATTACTTCTGAAAATATGCCGCGATCTCTTTCATCCGAGCCTCCTGCTTCACATGGAAGGGACAGCGGGATTCACAGTGGCCGCATTGAACGCACTCGTCCGCCTTGACCGCCAACTTGTCGTAGTGCCCTTTCGCCATCTCATCTCCCGCCAGGGACAGATCATAATACTTGTTGATGAGACCCACGTTCAGCCCCTTAGGACAGGGCTGGCAATGGTTGCAGTAGACGCAGATGCCGTCCGCGTTCTGCGGCGTGAACTCGCTGATGACGGAATAATCCCGCTCCTCCTCCGGCGCCTCCAGATAAGCCAGAACCTTTTTCAAGTCCGCCTGATTGCGGATGCCGGGCAGCACCGTCAGGACGGCTGGACGGTCGAGGGCGTACTGGATACACTGATTTTCGGTCAGCGCACGTTTGAAAGGGGAGGTCTTGGCGTTGAGCAGCTGCCCGCCGCCGAAGGGCTTCATCACCGCGACACCTACGCCGCTGCTCTCGCACTCCCGGTACAGCCGTCCCCGGTCAGCCATGGTGCCGATGCCATACGTACCGGTGGAATAATCATAGGCGGGGTTGATGCTGAACATAACCATATCGATGAGCCCCGTATCCAGAAAGCGCCGGAGAATCGCGGGATCATGGGAGGACAAACCCAGGTGGCGGATCACGCCGTCCGCGTGCAGTCCCTTCATGTAATCCCAGATGCCGCCGGACATGACCTTTTCGTAGTCGCTCATCTCGTCGATGCAGTGGACATAGCCCATGTCGGTATAATCCGTCCCAAGCTGTGCCAGCTGGCCGGCGAAGCTCTTCTTGATCGTTTCCAGATCTCTGGTCCAGCCGTATTTGCCACCGTTGTATACCGCGCCAAAGTGCATTTGCAGATAAACGCTCTCGCGCCGTCCGGCGAAGGCCCGCGCGTAGCAGGCATAGGGCTTCGCCTCTGAGGCGGCCATGTCAAAGTAGTTGACGCCGCTGCCTATTGCCGCGCGGACGGTTTCCTCAATTTCTGCCTCACTGCCCTCATGGATAGAGCCCATGCCTAATCCAATGATGCTGATTTCTTCGTCCCCATGGGGGAGCTTGCGGTATTGCATATGTATCTGCCTCCTGTTTCTCAAAATTGGCTTCCCCGAGCCTGGAAACCTCAAAAATCCCCAGTTACCTTATTTACAGGGATTTACCAAAGCGGTACAGCTCATCACGTTTTTCCGCAGAGTGATTCGCTTTTCCATTTGCTGTGAAGATCCCGGCGTTTTCAACCTGCCAATACTCCACAATCGAATGGTAGTATTGGGCAATCGCCGGACCATAGACAAAAGGACTACCGGAACTCATGATAAGAGCGGTTTTCTTCACATTCTTGGGGATGTCAATGGAATATGTGCGATGAATTGCACTCTGAAGTTGGGCGGACAGTGCGAAATAGTAGATGGGGGATGCGAATACTACCATGTCTGCGGCCAGGATTTCCGGGTAAATCTTCTGCATATCGTCTTTCTGGATACAGACGCCTTTTTCCTTTTCGCGGCAGTATTCACAGGCGATGCAGCCTTTGATATTCATGTGAGCCACATTTTCCACCAGCACGGTATGTCCTACCGCCTCTGCTCCAGCTTTGAAACCGGCAACCATATCAGCGGTATTCCCGTTCAGATGGGGGCTTCCGTTCAATACCAAGATGTTCATGCTTTCCTCCGTTTGTACTGCGTTATTCTACCAGGGTAAAGATTGCGGTGATGTCCCCGCTGCCAAGGGCCGCAGTTCAGTCGGTGAGGTCATCAATTTTTCCAATTCGGGTGTAGCTCCAGGAATTGCTCCCGTAGAACATAACGATGTTGTTCCCGTTGTAGAGGACAATGTCCCCTGCCGTAGTGACGGTCTGACTGTTGCTGGTGGTAAGGCTCTTTCCAAGAGGCCCAACCTTCTCGAACCCGGAGTAGTCGCTCATATTGATGGTGACAGGCCCCGCCTGCATCATCTCCGTCAATTCCCGAACGGCATCGTTGTCCTCCAGTGTTGCAGTGAAGGTATATGTCCCAACCTGGACATTCATTTTCATAGCAGTCTGCTCCTTTTCACTTGTTTCTCCCATTGATGGTACTTCCTCCATCAACTCCTGAATCTTTGCAGAAACGGCATCCTTGGCTCCATCCATTTCACGCTGGGATACGGAGATACCTTCGATCACAGTAGCTTCCGGCTCAGCGGCCTGTATCTTTTCGATGGAATCCGCAAACCGGCTCCCTGCGTTTGCAGCAAAAGCGTATATGGTCTTTCCACTGAAATCATACTCATCCAGAAATGCAACGGTGGGAACCGATAGTGTATAGTGCCAGATAGGGTAGACCAAATACACTGTGTCGTACTGTTCCACTTGCTCCAGGTGGGAAATCAAATTGGGATGATAACCGTCTATATCCTGGCCTTCCCCAACTTCCACCGTCTGATCATAGTCAACAGGATAGGTGTACTCAGTCTGGATCAGGAACAGGTCCCCGCCGGTTATTTCGGCAATCCATCCTGCGATCTGTTCCGTATTGCCCAAGGTACTTCCATCCTCGTTCACCGTCAAGCTGGCAGAGGAAACTGCATCCACACCATCCGCGATATTGGTGTTCCCCGACCTGGAAAAGTACGCGATCAGGACGTTATGATTCGTACCGGGAATCAGTTCTGCCGGGACAGCCTGCACCGGTTCATAGTCCGCATACTTTGTGTAGGCTTCTGCCGCACCACCCGTTTGGGCGGGTTCCGTGACTTCCGGTGCTGGCCTCATATCATCCGCGACTGCTCCTTTGCCCCCGCAGGCCGTAAGCAGGAAAACCAGCAGCGCGGTCATCACAGTAGGGAGAAGAAACTTTTTCCTGTTCATAATGGGCCCCTCACTCTGCCAGTTCAATCAAAACATCATAGCTCCCGCTCAATTCCCGGATTTGGGACAGTTCGCAGTCCAGAACGCCGATATTCACCTGATACCCATACCGTTCGGATATATCTTCATCAGAGTGGAGAATGGTAAAATAGGGGGCATCAATGGCATAGTCAATATCGCCATTCAGCCATCCGTAGTGTACTTCGTCCTCATTGTATGGAAGCTCATCGGGCATCACACCGCAGAAATCATGGGAGTAGCTGTTCATGTGTACGGTATAGGGCAGCATATCAATCAGCGCCTTTGCTGTGTCACAGTCATTCAGGATACCGGGAAGAATTGTGTCCCCAAAGTGAATGTTGATCCGGGTGCCGTTTTCAATCACTCTGGTGGGCATGGCAGGATCGTCCGTCTGCATTTGAGCATCATCCTTCGCCACCCGCTTCTCCGGCTCCTGGTTCTCTGTTTCCGGCGTTGTCTTGTCAGAGTTAGAAACGGAGGGATTGCTCGTCTGGTTTGTCTGCGCGGTGTCACCGGAATCCTTGTTTGCGCCACAAGCCGCGAGCATGAGGGAGGCGCACAAAAGTGCCACGATTGAAACCAAGATTTTTTTCATAATGCAACGCCTCCTTCTTACAGGAATGCGCCGTTGCAGACCTGGAGAACCTGTCCCCGGACGGCACGGCCCATCTTGCTGGCGAGGTACAGGCAGGCATAGGCTTGGTCAATAGCCTCACACTCCGGGCCGGGGAAATAGACAAAGTGACCGCTGTACTCCAGCATCTTGGCCCCGCCGGGCTGCTCGCCGGCCTTGTTCGCCAGATGCGCGGGAGTGATGGTCGCGCCGGGAGCCACGGCGTTGCAGCGGATGTTGGTATTCACAAGGCGCATGGCCACGTTTTTCGTCAAGGTGTTCAGCGCCCCCTTGGTAGAGGTGTAGGTTGCCCCGCAGAAAGGCCGGGTGCCATTGACGGAGGACACGTTGATGATGACACCCTCATTTTTCGGGAGGAAGATTTTCAAAGCCTCCCGAATGTAGCGCATGGGACCGCCCAGGTTGGTGTTCATGACCATCATCATCCAATCATCGTCCGTTTCGTCGATGATCTTCTGCTCTCCGATCCCGGCGTTGTTGATAAGAATGTCCACATCCCCGAACTCCTTCAGCGCAGCGGCAAAGACCCGCTGGGTATCCTCAGTAGAGCAGACATCGGCCACCAGACCGATGGCCCGGCCACCTTTCGCCCGGATACCGTTCACAACGGCATCCAGCTTTTCCTGTCCACGGGCAGTCAGTACAACAGCGGCCCCTTCCTCAGCAAACAGCTCCGCCATCGTTTGCCCCATGCCATAGCTGGCTCCGGTGATGATGGCTACCTTGTCTTTCAGCATCTTCGCTTCCATAAATGAAAACCTCCTGTGTTCTAAATTCTGATGAAATTGGTGGGTACATTTTTGTTCTGTTGCCTAAAGTATAGAGCACAAATTGTAAAATAGCAAATACCCGTTTTATATTCAATTATATGCTTGACAGGCATATAATCCGGGGATACAATTTCAATAAAGCTAACAGGAGGAATCTCAACTATGGAATTGCGGGTTTTGCGATATTTTCTTGCGGTGGCCCGAGAGGAAAGCATCTCCAGAGCGGCAGAATCTCTGCATCTTACCCAGCCTACGCTTTCCCGCCAGATCATGGAGCTGGAGGCAGAATTGGGGATCAAACTGCTCAACCGGGGAAAGAAAAATCGTAAAGTCACTCTGACCGATGAGGGCAAGCTGTTTCGCAAGCGTGCAGAGGAACTGGTGGAATTGGCAGACAAAATGCGTTCCGAGTTTTCTGTGACAGAGGGTCCGGTCAGCGGTGATATTTACATTGGCAGCGGCGAGACAGAAGCGATGTGTCTGATCGCAAAAGCCGCAACGGAACTGCAAAAGGAATACCCGCATATTCGCTATCATCTGTTCAGCGGAAACGCGGCGGATGTGACGGAACGGCTGGACAATGGCCTGCTGGATTTTGGGATTCTGGTCGGCGAGGCTGATCTGACCATGTATGATCATCTTCCGCTGCCTGTCACGGACGTTTGGGGTGTGTTGATGAGAAAGGATAGTCCTCTGGCAGAAAAAAGTTCCGTCAGTCGGAAGGATTTATCTGCGATCCCATTGATCCTCTCCCAACAGTCTTTATCCAGTAACGAACTTTCCGGCTGGTATGGCGGCGCTTTTGCGGAATCCAATGTAGTAGCTACCTATAACCTGATTTATAATGCGGCATTGATGGTGGCTTCTGGCTTTGGATATGCGGTTACATTGGATAAATTGGTAAACGGCAGCAGTGAATTGTGCTTTCGTCCATTAGCGCCAAAGTTGGAGGCCCGGCTGAGTATTGTCTGGAAAAAGCATCGCGGATTTTCAA
>JAAVHF010000055.1 GCA_014799845.1 Oscillibacter sp.
AGCGGGAGTCGAAGTCGTACCCGTTGCGCCGGTAATTGGCAAGATCCGGATACCACTCCCGGCTGACCAGTCCCGCCTTTTTGGAAAAGAGTTTGCCATAGGCCACCATGCCCCGGCGCGCTACTTCCATCCGCCATTCCCATGGACCATCCGCTCCCTCTACAAACCAGTAGCGGCTGGGGGTGAATTCCTCTATAGAAAAATTGGGGACAGAGCAAGCGAAGAACGGCAGGAAGCCCAGTTGCTGAACCAGAGCTTCCAGTTCCATGGCACTGTGTATCCTGGGCTTCAACATAACCGGAAGCCTCCTCTGCTTCGACTTTTTCTTCAGTATAGCATACCGAATCTGTCATGTCGATCGAAGGCGATAGTGTCGTTGGGGCGCTCGCCCAGGATGCCGCCGTTCGTATCTTTGACCAAACCGTAGAACTGATAGCGTCCGGCCGGTGTGTCACACACCGCGACGCCGATGGACTTGATGGTGTCGTCCGGGCAGTAGTACAGATAATACCGCCCGTCCTTGCCCCGCACCACATCCGGCGCCCAGAGCTCATGCTTGCCGTCGGCCATGCGCGGGTCCTGAGTTCTGCCATAAATCACACCCTCATAGCGCCAGTCCGACAGATCGTCGACAGGCGCGGAATAGCACACATAGTCGTTGGGGCAGAATTTTTTTCCGTTGAAACTATCGTGGCTGCCGTACAGATAGACTCGGTCGCCAAAGACATGGGGCTCCCCATCGGGGACGTATTCATACAGCGGAAGATAAGGGTTATATACATGCTTCATGGGTTCAGCGCCAATTCTATTCCCACAGCGCCGGCGATAGCATCCACGTCCTCCTGGGAGCCAGGCATCGTCAGGTCATTGCCCGCCTTGATGCACAATACCGGGCTGGAGGAGCCGTATTCGAAGCCGCTGCTCGCGTCGGTAGTCCCCCAATCCGTCATAACAAGGCCCTTGAAGCCCCACTCACAGCGCAGGATGTCGGTGATCAGCTCCTTGTGGTTGGCCGCGTGGATGCCGTTCACCAGATTATAGGAGGTCATCAGAGACAGGGGCTGCTCCGCCTTCACGGCGATTTCAAAGCCCTTGAGGTAGATTTCCCTCAAAGCGCGTTCGGTACAGTGGGAATTGGAGCGGGTACGGTTGTCCTCCTGATTATTGAGGGCGAAGTGCTTGATGGTGGTACCGCAGCCGGGATGCTTCTGCACACCGCGCGTATCGGCGGCAGCGAATACACCGGACAGCAGCGGGTCCTCGGAGTAGTATTCAAAGTTTCTGCCGCAAAGGGGGTTGCGATGGATGTTCATACCGGGGGCCAGCCACAAGGCGACGCCTAACTCCTCCATCTCCTCGCCCACAACGTCTCCGGCCTCCTCGACGGCGGCGGGGTCCCAGGTCTGGGCCAGCATGGTGGCAATGGGGATGGCGGTACAGTACTGATAGTAGTCCACTGCGTCCTCGGGGCGCTGGGCGGCAGGCACGCCAAGCATCTCGAAGAGGTTGCCGAAGGAGGATTCCCCCAGACCGGGCAGCTCATTGCCTTGCCCGTCGGTCACGAAGCTCTTGGAGAGGCGCAGGCCCGCGGGGCCATCGGCCAAGACCAGGTTCGTGATGCCGCGGCTGTCCGCAAGCTCCGAAGTCGTGTCTCCCGCTGCGCCAGGGACTGCGCCGGAGGCTGTGCCTACAGTAGAGGCCCCGCCGAAGCCGCCTCTGGAAGTACCCACTGTCAGGGCAGACAGCTCGGAAACCGTGAGCTGCGCTGTCAGATCGTCCAGTGTGGCCCTACCGGTCACCACATCTTCCAGAGTGACCGGGGCGGTCTTGTCCGTCTGAAGTTCCACGGTGTTTTCGGTGTAGTCCGCCGTCCGGGTAGGGATGGTGGCGGGGATGATCTCCAGCCGCGGGGCGTTTGCCTTTTCGGCGGACTCGGAGAGGTAGGCGTAGAACTGATTCGGTTCCGCACGAAGGACATTCAGCTCGCAATCTGGCTTGGCTCATATTTCTCTGCGGCTCACGAACTGCACCACCGTCTACAAAGAGACGGTGGTGCGTAAAGCCCCACTATAGGGTGGAGGCAGCATCACATTTGACTGGACGTTGGCTAAGCCGTCGCCCGTACATACGCGCTCTGCGGGCAAAAGCCCGTGCCGACTTCTTTCCCCTCTGCAACTGAACTCACCGCTCATCAAAGCCTCGATATACCACATCTGCATGAAAATAAAGGGGGAACCGCAGCTCAAAAATCGGGGGACAGAAAACAAAGCGCCGATTCAAAGCTTTGGGCGGCGTTGGCCCTTCCCGGAGCAGCATCTCCATGACGCACATTTCTCGATAGCTGGCCAGCCCTTCTTTGCAGCGGGCATTTCTTATTTCCTCAAGTTATCCGAATATAGACATCAATCCACAAATCAAGAGCAAGACCGGGTAAACCATGTAATTTATAATTCGATTATGGCTTCCCTGCTCTCCGCTGTAAAAGTAGATGAGCAGAAAAGAAATCGGAGCAACCATATAGAACATAGAAAACACTACGCAGCCAAGCGTTACAAGAACGCCGAAGGTCATCCGCAGATTTGGCTTCTCCCTGAATCCCCACAGAACGGCCGTTACGATGACACATGCCGCTCCGTGGGATACTCCCAGCATATTGCTCCATAGGAACGCAAACAGGAGCGCACAGCATTTGATGGCGATATGACCCATCTTTTTCCCAGGAAACCGCCGGAAGAAATACAACATAACCATACTCAGGACTGCCGCAAATACAGGATTCAACCTGTATAATTTCAGCAAACTGCCGGCCATAAGCAAATTGTATGACAGCTGGCTCACTGCCGCGAGTCCCAGGACCCGAAGGAAGTACTTCGTAAAATTCGAGGTATGGGAACTGCCCTCCACCAGCAGGAACGCAAAGATCGGAACCGCACAGGCTTCCAACGCCTGCCCCACCACCGACAGGGTGGCAGACACCATCAGACTGGAATCTGCCTGCAGGGCATTGAACAACTCCGTGTTGGAGGTCCCCACAGCGCCAAGTACATTCACCTGCATCATATATCCAAACATGCCCGCCGCCAGAAACAGGAGGCCACACGCCCGAATCGCTGTGGCAGTCAGGCTGAATGTACGCATTTTCTTTAGAAGCTTCATATCGTTCCTCCAAGTTCCGGATTGAACCCTATAATAATTGGAGGACAGCCTTCATACCGTTTCCAGCAGAAGGCTGTCCCAGTAAAGAGAGATGGAATGCAAACCGTTTCGGAAATCAGCCCTTGACTGCGCCGGAAAGGCCCTCGACGTAGTACTTTTGCAGGCAGATGAACAGGATCACAATGGGAACCGCTACGATCACAGCGCCGGCGGCAAACTGGGTATAGTATGTGTCGATCCGGCGGAAATCGGTCATCCACTTCAGTCCGATGGCCACCGTATAGTTTGCCTGGTTGTCGCCAAACAGCATGGAGGGGAAGATGTAGTCGGACCACGCCCCCAGGAAGTTGGTCAGCACCGTATAAATGGCAATGGGCTTGGACAGAGGGATAGTGATCTGGGTGAAGATCGTCCAGCGGCTGGCGCCGTCGATGATGGCGGCCTCGTCCAGCGCCTTGGGGATGGTGTCAAAAAATCCCTTGCATACATGATAACCCATAGCCGCGCTTGCGGCGCCCACGATGACCAGCGCGAAGATAGACTGGTTCAGACCCAGTCCCTTCAGGATGTTATACACTGCCAGCATGGACATAAAGCCGGGGAACATGCCGATGATCATCAGAATGTTCATAAAGGTCTTCCTGCCCTTAAACCGGGTGCGGGACAGAATGAACGCCGTTCCCAGAACGATCACGGTGTTGATTACGCAGCCGCAGACCGCCACGATCATCGTGTTCACCCACCACTTGCCGAAGGGCAGGACGCTGGGATTGCTGAAGAGGTTGACAAAATTGTCAAAGGTGAGCTTCTTGGGCATGAAATAACCCACATAGTAGCCGCTCTCGGCGCGCAGGGAGGTGAGCACGATCCACAGCACCGGGAACAGCCAGATCACACCCAGGATGGTCAGCGCGATGTAGCCCGTGTTGATCTTTGCCAGCTTCATGACCAGGATCAGGGTCACATAGCCCATGATCAGGCCCAGCCAGTAGCCGATGCCGAAGTTTTTCACCAGGAAGCTGCCGGGCAGGATGCCCATGCCGTCCAGGGTGCTTTTGCTGGCGAACATAAGGATGGTGTAGAACGCCGCCTGGAATGCCGCGGACGCGGCCCAGATTTTGGGGAGGAGCTTGTTGGGGCGGATAAAGCTTACAGCCCCCAGCACCACGGTCGCCAGCGCAAACACAAACGCTGCCAGCGCCAGCCAGCTCCCGCCCATCACGCGTAGGATGGTCACGCTGCTGCCGCCCACGGAGGCATAGGGCAGGAACAGACACACAGCGCCTGCCCCACTTGCAATCAGCGAAGGAAGCAGGAACTCCATTTTCAAGCCGATAACTGTCTTTTTCATTATTGGAAGCCCTCCTCATTCTGCATGGACCCGGACCGGGCATACGAAACCAGCGAGAACGCGGCGGAGAAAATGAAGATGATGATGCCGATGGTCGCCGCCAGGTTGTAGTCCTTGCTGTCGCGGGTCAGCTTATACAGCCAGGTGACCAGCAGGTCCGTCTTACCGGCCTGGTAGTAGTCCAGCGTCGCGGGAGAACCGCCGGTCAGGAAGTAGATGACGCCGAAGTTGTTAAAGTTGCCGATGAGGTTGGAGATCAGATACGGCGTGGTCACGAACCACATGTAGGGGAAGGTGATCTTGACGAACTGGACCACCGGGTTTGCGCCGTCGATACGGGCGGACTCGTACAGGTCCGCCGGGATGTTCATCAGGATGCCGGAGACCATCAGCATGGTTACAGGGATACCTACCCACATGTTGACCACGATGACCGTGCAGCGGGCCCAGGTCACGTCCGTCAGGAACGGCAGCGCCGAGGTAGTGAAGCCCCACTGCTGGAGCAGCACGTTGACAATGCCCCGCTCGCCCAGCATGGTGCCGACGACCAGCAGGGAGATAAAGGAGGGGATTCCCATCGTGGTGACGAACAGGGTCCGCCAGAACTTTTTGAAGCGGATGCCGTTGGAGTTGATAATCATTGCCAGGATCATGCCGCCGAAGTAGCAGGTGAAGGTGGCGACAAAGCCCCAGACGAAGGTCCAGCCCAGGACGGGCCAGAAGGTGGAAGACAGGTTGCCGGAAGCGGAGATCAGCGCCCTGAAGTTCTCCAGGCCCACCCAGGTGAACAGATTTCCGGGAGGCTGGTGGGTAGAGTCGTAGTTGGTAAAGGCCATCAGGATCATGTAGACCAGCGGCATAACCGTGAAGACCACCAGTCCGGCCACCGGGATGGCCAGCAGGAGCTTGTGGATGTTCTCGTTGAGCAGGGACTTGACGTCCTCCGCAAAGGTGTTGGGTTTTCTGCCCATCAGCTCGGCCCGCCGGGCCAATTCGCCGGAGTAGAGCTGCACCAGCCACAGGGCGAGGATGGCGCAGGTAACGATGACTGTTACAACGCCCCACAGCAGGATCAGCATGGAGTTGTCGCCCTGGACCACCTCGATGATACCGGTAGTCGGATTGAGGACCATGCCCTGCTGCTGGGTGCCCAGGGTGGCCAGGCCAGCCAGATTGGACACACCCCCAGTAACCATGTATCCGATGTAGGCAATCTCTAAAGCCAAGTAGATCAGGCCCTTGACGACCTGCTTGTGCATGATGTTGGCCAGGCCGAAGATCACAAAGGAGAGTTTGGAAAAGATGTCGCCGTTGGTGAAAATAGATCCCAGACTATTGCTCTCCGGGATCTTCGCGAGCTTTTCGTTCTTGCCAGAACCCATCCATATCACCTCGTATTCTTTTATTTGCCGTCAGAGTGCATATCCTGCTCAGCGACCAGAGGCCGGATATGAACTCCGACAGGAGCATTGCCCCTTGGGTCCCCCAAGGGGCAGGAGGGGAATATTCCCCTCCTGCATATCAGGCTGGAATGGCGTTTGCTCTGTTACTCTGAGACCACCTCAGACAGGATCTGCTCCACGCACTTGTCCAGCTCGCCCTGGACGTTGGCAGAGGTGATGTTGCCCTGCTCAAAGCCCTCGCCAAGAGCCTTCACAGGATTCCAGTAGTTGGCGATCTGGGAGATGGAGGGCTGCTGCACCGAGTAGTTGGACTGCTCGATCAAGCCGATGACAGACACATTGGAGGAAAGGCTGGGATCGTCCATCAGATTCACGCCGCAGGGAGCCGCGCCGGCCTCCTGATAACGGATCATCTGGTTCTCATCGTTGGCCAGCCACTCGGCCAGCAGCTGGGCGGCCAGGGGAGCGGCGGTGTTGGACTTGACGGCCCAGCACTTGAAGTCGGAGAAATTGCTCAGGCGGGCATCCTTGCCGTTGATGTTGACGGTGGGCAGAGCGCAGGCGCCCAGCTTGTCGCCCATGACCTCATACAGATCGGGATAGGCCCAGTTGCCGGAGCACAGAGCGCCCAGCTTGCCGTCCTTCATCAGGGAACCGGCCACGCCGTCGCGGTCCTCAATATACTTGGGGTTGTTGACCAGGTCGATGATGTAGTTGGCGGCGGCCAGACCGTTGGGTCCGTTCCAGTCGCAGTTGGTGGGATCCGTGCCGTCAGGCCCGAACAGGTTGCAGCCGGCGGCATAGAAGAAGGACTCTATGTACCAGGAATCATGCAGGGTGAAGGAGAAGTTATACACGTCGCTGCCCAGGTCCTTGGCCATCATGGTTTCCAGGGACTGGACCTCGTCCTCGGTGTACATGTCCTTGTTGTAGTACATGAAGAAGCAGTTGAGGGAGAAAGGAACGCCGTACATCAGATCCATATCCAGATCGTTGTTGTGGCGGGTGACAGCCTGGACCGCGCCCTCGGTATACAGGGCCTTGACGTTGTCGATGTCCGCCATGATGGGCAGGAGCAGACCGGCGTCGTTGAGCTGGGACAGACCGCCGGAGGGCAGCTGCATGACGTCAGCAGCCAGCTCGGGGTCGTTGGTCAGCTGGTTCTCGGACTCGTCAATGCCGACCACAACNACCTCGAAGGTGCAGTTGTACTCGGGGTGAGCCTCGTCAAAGGCGGCGCACATCTGCTGGACGATCTCATGCTCCTCCTCGGGGCACCAGACCTTCAGGGAGACGTTCTCGGGGTTGTCGGCGGTGGGGCCGGCAGCGTCAGTAGTATTGTTGCCATCGCTGGTGCTGGGGGTGCCGGGGTTGTTGGAGCTGTTGGAATCATTTCCGCTGCCACCACAGGCGGTGAGCAGGGACATTGCCATCACAAGGGACAGCAGCAGAGCTAAAACTTTCTTCATTCTCGATTTCCTCCTGAATTTTTTAGGGCCGCATAAGTTAATAAGTTAAGCGGTTAACTGTATTCTACAACACGTCCCAGACTTTGTCAATACCTTTCTTTATATTCTACATTTGCGCTAATTTAAGCGGATAACCTTTGTGCAAAAAGTATAGCCAGAATCAGTGTCCGGCGATAACCAACTCGATCACCGCTCCCGCCAGAGACTCAGGCAGCTCCAACTCATGCAGTTTTCCCAGCAGCCGTGCCGGATCGTCTGTATTCTCACAGGCGTTAAACACGGCAGCTTTCATAGCGTAGGGCAGCTGTGCCCTGTTCAGAATCCGGAAAATCTCCGGGAGCGTCTCCAAACCGGCAATGTCCGCGGATTCCGTCTGAATCTGTATGCTGGCCCGCCGTAAGCTCCGGCCCTGAAGCCGGATAATCGCTTCCCGTTTTTCCCCGCTGTAATCCCACTGGACAGCGGCGCCGTCAGGCCGCGTGATCTTCTGCGGGCGGTCAATTCCCAGGATATGGATCTCATAACTGCGGCCGGCCGGGATCACATCTTCTGCGCCATCGCTGGCAGAAATGGAGAACTCCGCCGTATCCCCCGCCTTAAATCCGAAGCTCGTGACGGTGGGATCGCCGGGACGGTTCCCGCCGCGATCCTCGTACAGATCAAAGCATCCGTCCGCGCCGTTAAAGACAAATATTTTCAGCTTCTCGGGATTATGAAGGTGGCAGTCCTGATAATCGTCTGCCGTAGGAACGATGCCGCCGGCGCGGACGAATACGGGAATACTCTCCAGGTTTCGATACAGCTTGATCCGGCGGCCGCCCCGATAATGCCTTCCGGTGAAAAAGTCAAACCAGTCTCCTTCCGGCAGCCACGCGTCAAACTCAGCCAGAAGCGTTTTCCGGTCCCTGGGCTTTGTAATGGGGCAGACGATCATCTGCGTACCGAAGTAATACTGGTTGGGCACTTCATAGGCGTCCTTCTCATCATGCCGGTAATACATCGGCTGCATCAGCGGCAGGCCCTGCTCATGGGTCAGGTAGTTCATGGTGTACAGGTACGGGATCAATCTGTGCCTGAGCCGCAGGAACTCCGTCATGATCTGTTCCGCCGCAACGCCATAATTCCACGGTTCTTTTCCGTAGAAGTCATTGGAGGTGCTGTGCAGCCGCATGATGGGGGAAAATACGCCGAATTGCAGCCACCGGACCGCCAGCTCATCATCCCTGCTGCCGCCCTGGTGTCCGCCGATATCATGGCTCCACCAGGTATAGCCGGCATTGCTGGCATTGGCTGTAAAATAGGGCTGGAAATCCAGGGACTCCCAGGTGGAATAGCTGTCGCCGGANAAGCCGATGGGGTANCGGTGGCTGCCCAGTCCCGCNTAGCGGGAGAAGGTCAGCGGCTGTCTGCCGTCCCGTCCGCTGTCCAGAAAGTGCAGATGGTTCAGCAGCCACAGCGTGTCGATGCCCGCCGCGCCGCCGCGGTCTCCCTGCTGCCAGTCCACCCACCAGAAGTCTACGCCAAGGGCCTCGTTGGGATGGTGCAGGTATTTGAAGTACGCCTCCAGAAACTTTCTGCTGGAAGCGTCAAAGGGAATCTTGTCCTCATTCTCATAGTCGATCCCCAGTTCTTTTGCCATAGGGAGATAGTTCTCCTCATGCCCGCGCACACCGTCCGCCGGATGGACGTTCAGCGTGACGTGCAGGCCCATCTCATGCAGCCGGTCCATAAACCGCTTCGGGTCCGGGAACAGTTCGGGATTCCAGGTATATCCTGTCCAGCCGCTTCCGTACTTTCTGGGAATAGCGGTCAGATGCCAGTCCATATCAATTACCGCAGTGGAAAGCGGGATATCCCTTTCCCGGAACGCCTCCATCAATGCCAGGTAGCTTTCTTCCGAATACCTGTAAAAGCGGCTCCACCAGTTGCCCAGCGTGAAACGAGGCAGCAGCGGCGCAGCTCCGCTCAGGCGGTAAAAGTCCCGCAGGCACCGCAGATAGTCGTGGCCATAGCCGAAGAAATACAGGTCAATGGACTGCCTGTCCTTGGCGGCGGGCCACTGATCCGCGCCAATAAAGGCCGCGCCGCTGTCATCCAGCACGGTAAAGCCGCCGCGTGAAAGCAGGCCGCCTTCCAGTTCAACGGCGCCATCCGCGCCGTCAAGGGTCCTGGCCGTCCCGCGCAGATCATCAATCTGCTCCCCGAACCGCCAAGCGGAGCCGTAGACGTGGAACCCCTCCTTCAGCTCGATGGTAAGCCCCTCCATGGAGAAAGGCTTTTTATCGTAGTACAGATGCAGCTTATCCGTGACGATCTCCAGAGAATTTTCTCTGTCAATGACACGGTACTTTACTGCTGGGAATTCCCGGCAGATCACCGTCTGGGTCGCCTCATCGACGAAGCGGCCTNCCGGCTGGTATTCNAGACGGATCAGGCTGTCGGTCAGGACTGTGAAGCGGTAGCGGTCCCCTGTGACCATCGCGTCTGCCCGTGCAATGGGCTTCATGCTCAGAGCATATTTTGTTTCCANGTGTTCATCACCTTCTTTTTCATAACAGAATACGCTTACTTCATCTCACATTCCATAAAATACGACTGATGGGCGCGGACGGTCAGCGCAATGTGGTTATCATCTGTCTTCTCATACTCCAGTTCCTTGCCGAAAATATCCATCGCGCCTTTAGGACAGTCTGCACCAAGAGCGCCCAGGGGAAGGGTGACCTGCACNTCCTGATCCCCGGTGGAGATCACGCCCACAAAGACCTCGTCCTCCCAGAACCGGGCAATAGCGACCACGTTTCCTTCCGCGTAAAGGAACTTCATACCGCCGTGGGACAGCGCCTTATGATTCGCCTTCNTGTGGGCCATCGTCCGGTTCAGACGGTACGCTTCGCCATTTTTGAAATCCCTGCTCCAGGGCATGGGATAGCGGCAGCCCTCGTTGGTCCCCAGCACGCCGTCAACACCGGCCTCATCACCATAGTAGATCGAGGCCGCGCCGGTCAGCAGGAACTGGAAGATGACCGCCCCACGGTACTCATCAGGATTGACCTTGGGATTGTTGTGCAGGCGGCTCACATCGTGGCTGTCGAAGAGGTTGAACTGGTTCTCCCAGAGCCGGTAGGGCAGCTTTGCCAGATGCTCCATGACGCGGTTTTTCACATCCTGGGCGGTCATTTTATAGGGCACCTGGCGGAGGACCTCGTTTCTGGACATGAACAGGTCCGGCTCGCCAAGGAACTGCCGGATGACGCGCCCGCAGCCATAGTAATTCATGGGNGANTCCCACTCNGNGCCCTGCAAATACGGCGCGCAGTCNCCCCAGTCCTCCGCCAAAATGTAGGCCTGGGGATTGACNTNCCGGATGCTNTTNCGGATCTCGGGCCACAGCTCGTGGGCCAGCTGNACCGCGTCATTCCTGGCGAATACGTCCGCCACGTCAAAGCGCCAGCCGTCGATGCTGTAAGGCGGCTTCAGCCATTTTTTCAAAACGGAGTTTTCACCACGGTAGACGATCTCCCGGAGGGCGTCGGAGGTATAGTTCAGCGTAGGCAGGCTGGCATTGTCATACCATCCGTGATAGCTGTTGTCCGCGGAAAAGAANTAATATCCCCGTTCTTTGGACTGCGGGTTGTTGTATGCTCCNTCGGACTTGTCGAAGTACAGGCCGTCCCGGTTGAACCACCTGTGGGCCGTCCCGGTATGGTTGATNGAAATATCCAGGATCAGCTTCATGCCGTTTTCATGCAGAGCCTGACTCAACCGCGCCAGCGCTTCATCGCCGCCGAAGTGGGGGTCCACACGGAAATAATCCAGGCAGTCATATTTATGNACGGAGGGCGCGTGAAAAATGGGATTGAGATATACNGCCGTTACGCCCANNTCTTTCAGATAGGGGATTTTCTCCATGACGCCCTGGAGGTCGCCGCCGTAGAAATCGAGGCAATGTCCCTCCTGATAGGTCAGCGCCGGAGCATCCCAGTTTTCCATGCGGATGGTCGGATGGCCATCCTGACTGTATTCGCCGGATTGAACGTCGTTCGCTGGATCGCCGTTNCNGAANCGGTCCGGNAAAATCTGATAGAAAACCGCCTCTTTTACCCACTCCGGCTGGACATAGTCCGCCAGNAGNACAAAATCACAGGTGTGGTCAGGGATATAGGTAGTGATTTCCTTCTGGTTATAGAAATACACCGCGTCATCGCAGACCAGATAGAAATGATACTGCATCCGGTTTTCGCGCATTTTCAAAGGCGCTTCGTAATACACCAGGCCCCGCTCCTTTTTGACAACGCGCATTTCCTCCAGCTGCTCCGCCCCATTGGGAATGGAGCGCAGAAACACATGCCGCACAGGCGCGTCCTCATACATCCGGAGCCGGATGGCAACCGTCTCAAACAGTTCGGGAGCCGGATTGCTCACAAACATGGCCGTCCCGTCGCTGTANACGCTCTCTAACCACTTTTCCATAGTTTCCTCCACTCTGACCCAAATCAATTTTCAGGATTCTGTATCACAGACTGTCTCTCGATCAGTTCCACATCGATTTTTTCACTGCGGNCAGTCACTTCTTCATCGCTGAGCATCTTAAACAGCGCGTCNCCCGCCCGAAGCGCCTTTTCCTCGATATTTTGAGCAATGGTGGTCAGTTTCGGATGNGAGTAGCTGCATTCAGGCAAATTATCGAANCCCATGACAGATATGTCNTCCGGAACGGNCTTGCCGCACAGCCGCAGGCCATCCATAACNCCAAAGGCCACAATATCGGACATGACCCATACCGCAGTAAANTTCTTCTCCGANGCNGCNATTTNCTGACCNGCCGCCACGCCGCTCTGGTACAGCGTATTCGAAAGGAACAGATGATCGTCCGGAATCAGGACNTTCCTCTGTTCGCACGCAGCGCAAAAGCCATCATACCGCTCNCGAATGACGCCTGGATAATATGCGCCGGGTCCNACAATGGCGATCGACCNGTGGCCNTTNTCCAGCAGGTATTGGGCCGCCAGATACCCGCCTTTGTAATCGTCAATGCCCACGCTTACNATATCCANATCGTCCGCATAGGCGTCGATGAAAACNGCGGGGACGGTCAGACTGCNCTGGATCTCNGCNATTTCATCCCGAAAGGTTCCGAAGAAGATGATACCGTCCGCATTCCANGAGGAAAGCANCGCTATGGCNTCCTTGCANTGAACNACACAGCGGATCATCATAAAATAGCCNTTTTTTCGGATGTACTGCTCCAACAGCGCCAGTACGTGGGCATCGTAGGGATTGATAAANAAGTTCGCTTCCTCGCTGATNTTGGGAACAACCACGCCNATGATNTTGCTTTTCNTGGANGCGAGACTNCTGGCNGTAGCATTGAGCTCGTAATTGTTTTCAGCAATGATCTTCTGAACNTTTGCNATGGTTTCCTGAGAAACCTTGTTATGGCGTCCGTTGATCACATAGGAAACCGTAGCGGAGCTGACGCCCGCTTTCTTTGCAATCTCCCTNAAGTTCATGGTGAGGCTCCTTTTTCATGTTTGTTGTGNGATGCCGGTTTNCNGAANTTTCCNCAGGAACGGGCANGNGCACNGTNANNNGATTTTGTCTCATGCCCTNCCGGAATCCTCNACNNCCGNNCGGATAAACGCCNCCCGCTTCCNAAGNGCCCGCCANTCCGCCAGCNTCCACTCCCAGTTGGGGCTTCCCAGCGTNCCGGGNGTATTCAGCCGCGCGGCGTCATCCAGGCCCANAAGGTCCGNCAACGGAATGATNGCTGTNGACGCGGCGCTTCCGTACACAAAGCGNACCATCTTCCGGGTAATGGGTTCACCCCAATANCCGGNNTNNGCAAGCNCNTTGCGNANCTTTNCCTTNGNCNNGCGGTCNAGNNCNGCNTACCAGCCCTTGACGGTCTGGTTGTCGTGGGTACCGGTATAGATCAGTTGATGTTCCNGGACTTTACCTCCGCCGAACAGGGTAAATGTGGCAACATTCATTCCCATCATACCGTAATGATCCCGAAGCGTCAAGACCTCCGGNCGCAGGTCNCCCAAATCCTCGGCCACGATCTGGATGTCCGGNCTCTGCCGGTACAGTTCGTCAAANAACGCATAGCCNGGGGCCTCNACCCATTCGCCCTCNATGGCGGTTTNACAGGAGGCGGGGATTTTCCAGTAAGTATCAAAGGCTCTGAAATGGTCGATGCGGACAATATCGTATAATTTGCTGCTGTAATCCAGCCGGTTCAGCCAGAAGGCAAAGNCCTTGTCCTGNANNTTCTNCCAGTTGTAAATCGGGTTGCCCCAGCGCTGGCCNGTNTNACTGAAATAGTCCGGCGGGACGCCCGCCACNAAGCTNGGCTGCCANTGNTCGTCCANCAGNAANTCTTCCCGGCTGCTCCACACGTCCAGAGANTCGATGCCGACATAGAAGGGGACGTCGCCCATGATCTGNATNTTCTTCNCGTTGGCATAGGNCTTCAGCGCCATCCACTGCTTATAGAACATGTACTGGAGAAAGGTCTGGTATCGGATCTCCTCCTCCAGATGGGTAATATCATATTTCCGGTCCAGAATCCAATCCTGCTGCTCTTTGGGCCACTCATTCCAGCAGCGCAGTCCNTTTTGCTTTTTCAGCGTGATGAANACCGCATAGGGGTACACCCAGTCCATTTCCTGAAAGGCCGCGAACGCTGCGGCTTCCCGGCCGTCTGCGAAGAAGCGTTCGCAGGCTTCCCGCAGGTATTTCGCCTTATACTCCCGCACACGGCCATACGCAATCCGGTCCGGTCTCTCCCCGGGCGCATAGGGTTCCCGGCCACGTTGCAGATAGCCTTCCTTTTCCAGACGGTCCAGGCTGATATATATTTCGTCGCCTGCATAGGAAGAAAAAGGCTGATAGGGAGAGTTCCCATATCCCAATGGGTTCAGAGGCAGGATCTGCCATATGCGCATNCCCATTCCGGCAAGCATATCCACAAATTGATATGCCTCCAGGCCAAAGCCGCCCACTCCTTCCCCCGAGGGAAGGGATGCCACCGGCATCAGAACGCCAGCCATTCTTTCATTCTTCTTTGCCGTCATAAAGCTTCCTCCTTATCTCCGCTCAGCCGCGGGACACGATCCAGAACTCCCAGGGCTGAAGGGTCACTTCGCCATTCAGTTCAATGGGACGGTCCTCTATGTCCAGCGTATCCGCCCCCTGACCGTGCAGAAGAACGGTTTCCGTACCTTCAAACATGGCGGAAACATCCACAACAGACTCGCGCTTTGTCAGGTTGAACAGGCACAGGACGGTATTGTCCTCCGTCTCCCGGGAAAAGGCAAATACGCTTTTCTTGCCCAAATCCAAGTACGTTATACCTCCGCCATAGTTTCCGCTGTGAAGCGCGGGATTTCCGCTGCGGATCGCCGCCAGCTCTGCCAGGAGTCCGCGATAGTCTGTATCGGTACTCTCCCAGTCAACGGGATCACGCTCCATAAACGCGATGTTGTGATCCAGGCCGATTTCATCGCCCGTGTAGATCAAGGGCATACCGGGAATGGTGTAAATCAGGGAAAACATGGCGGGCAGGGCATCCGGGCCGATGGCATCCATGATCGTATGTTCGTAGGCGTTCTTATCATGATTGTCCAGGAAATTCAGGCGGTAGGCGCCGTCCGGATAATCTTCCGGGATATAAGATTTGATGACATTGGCTTGCTTTGAATCTGAGGCAATGCCTAACAGTGCGTCATACAACTCCCAGTTATAGTTCATATCAAAAGCGTAATTGAGCAGGGATTTATCGGTGTTGTCTTCCGCCAGCATCAGAACAGGTTTGACCGTTTCGATCTCCGCTCTGGCCGCTTCCCAGAAATCCGTAGGAACGCCGTTGGCATAGTCGCAGCGGAATCCGTCGATATCGTACTCCTCTACCCAGTATTTCATGCAGAGGATCATTTCCTCCCGCAGCTCCATGCTGTCATAGTTCAGGTCGGCCACATCCGGCCAGCCCATTCCCACAGGATCGGTGATATTTCCGTTTTCGTCTTTGGTGTACCAGTCCGGATGTTCCTTAATCCAGGCGCAGTCCCAGCCGGTATGATTGGCGACCCAGTCCAGCATGACGGTAAAACCCAGATCATGGGCCTGGTCGATCAGCGCCTTGAAATCTTCTTTCGTGCCAAATTCCGGATTGACCTCGCGATAATCGGAGATGGAATAGTACGAACCCAGAGTCCCAGAGCGTTTGGTCTGGGAAATAGGATGGACCGGCATAAACCACAGCGTGGTGACGCCCATATCCCGCAGCTCCGCCAAATGCTCGGAGAACGCCGCGAAGGTCCCTTCCTCCGTATACTGCCGCACATTGACCTCATAGATCACGGCGTCCCTGGCCCACTCCACCGGAAGCCTGGATCTTTCTGTATCGGGCGCTGTCTCAGGTTCTGCGGCGGATTCCATCACGGGCTCCTCCTCCGGTTTGGTTGATTGATCGGCCGGTGTGTTGACCGGTCCAGCGGCGCAGCCTGTCAATAACATAAGAACTATCAGAAATACCGCCAATACACGTTTGCTGTCATTTCGTTTCATAGCTATTCCACCCTTCATGCGAGCGTAAGTTAATCGCTTAACTTATATGGGAGTATATCAAATAGATTGTAGGTTGTCAACCCGCCGAACATTGTCTCTCCCATTTTTGGCAATTCAACCAAGATTGGATTCACGCTTTTAGTGCTTATGCCAAAGGCTTCCGAAGGCGGATGTGCGGCCCATTGAGTATGAGTGGGTAAAGGCTCTGTATCTGGAGGCCAGGGAGCGGAATATTGAGTTTTATTTCCATCAGTGCGGCTCTATGTTTTTGCGGGATGGAAAAAACACCGGCAAATGGAATCTGAACGAACAGATCAAGCGTGCTGAAGAGATACAGCACGAGCTTGAAAAAACGTGCTGAAAAAACTGTACGCAGTCATGCAAATGGTTTGAAGCGGGGGAGGCTTTATGGATAAATATTTTACTGCTAACGCGGCGCTTTCCCTTTTTGGCAAAAGCTATGCGGAGTTAAAAAAGGTTTGCCGATCCGCCCAAGCGAGATGGGAGTCCTCAACATCATCACAGGAACACCGGGACCCCATACGCCGATGATGCTCGCCGAGGCGCTGAAAATATCGAAACCGATGATTACCGCGCATTTGACTTCTTTAATGAATAAAGGGTATATCACAAAGCGGCCATCGGAAAATGCCGGTGAAATTTGCCGTCCCGGAAATGCCGTCCTTGTTGGCCAAGAAGATTGACAACAGCACTTACCAGGATGATGTCCGGTATACTTTTTATGATTATCGCAGTCCCATTCTTCCATTTTCAGCCGGACCGGGAAGCTCACATTTTTATGGGCGTGTTGCAGTTCTTATCCTGCAACACGCCCATTGTTTTTCGCGGAGCGGCAGCGTTTCGTCATTTCCGCGATGCAGCCGCTGTTATTTTGTCAGGTAGTTCATCAGCATTTGCGCTGCCTCGGCACGGCTCGCTGTGCCCTGCGGGTCCAGGATGCCGCCGCCCTTGCCGTTCATGATGCCGTTCCCCACGACCCAGCGCAGCGCGTCCAGAGCATAGCTGCTGGCCTGGTCCGCGTCAGCGAAATTCAGGCCCTGACTGACCGAAGGACTCCCGGCATAGCGCCACAGCATCACTGCAAGCTGCTCTCGGGTGATGCTGTCGTTGGGACCAAACCGGCCGTCACCATAGCCGCTGATGATATTCTCGGATGCGGCCCAGATGATGCCCGCGGCGTACCACTCGCCACCACGCACATCCGCAAACATATTCGCAGCAGAATTGTCAGGACCGCCCTCCAGGTTGAAGAGCACCACTGCCAGCATTCCGCGGCTTACAGGAAGGTCGGGACTGAATTGCGTTTCGCTGGTGCCATTGAACAACTCGTGGGCGCTGGCGAAGGCTACCGCGTCCCTTGCCCAGCTTGTGGCAGATACGTCGGCAAAATGTCTGCTGTTGTCCACGATCTCCAGCTTGGCGGAACCGTCCAGCGGAACTGTGATGCTGCCGCCGGATGCCACGGATTTGCGCACCGTTTCCCGCGTGCCGTCTTCGTGGATCAGCACTGCCACCGTGCCAGGAGTCGTATTTGCAATGGGCACTGTGACCGTCAGCCCGCCGGGAATCTCCTTTACGGCTCTGCCGCCCGCTGTTACAGACAGCGTTACTTCACTTCCCACACGCTCTACACTGATAGTGACATTGCCGCCTGCGCTGGACAAGCTGCCCAGCCCGCTGTTGGGAATGGTCACATCGGCCACAGGGGTAGAGATGGTAAGACGCGCATCGGTCTGGCTGCCAATCTCATTCACAGTAGAGGCGGGGAGGGATACCACCGTCTTTGTCACGTCTCCAGTAATATCAGGCGCGATCACTATGTTTTTGCTCTGGTTGGATACGGCCTGCTTTACGATTTCGCTGCCCATATCCGCATCAACCGCCGCTGTGGCCACACCGCCCTGATTCTGGGCAGGAGGCACGGCAGTGGTTTCTGTAAGAGGCAGCCCACCCTGATTCGTCGTCTCCGTACTTACGGGAAGACCGGTTGAACCGGGTTTCTCCGAAGCGCTGGAAGAGCCGGGCCTAGCGGGGGTATTGGAGGCGCCGGGGCTGACGGGAATATTGGGAACATCGGGGATACCGGGAAAATCAGGATTATCGTCTTCCTTGATTTCCAGGACAAACGCAGAGCCATCGCCTTTCAGGAATACTTTGCCATCTTCCTCATAAGACGCCATAGCCCTGGCCGCGTCTCCCTGGTGCGCCGCATATACAAACGGTTCCCCGGTAATGTTCTCCTGCGTCAGCCGTTTGATTGAGCCATAGCCGCCGCCGCTCAAATAGGAGAAAATCGCATGTTTTGCCCCGTTGATGGAGTTGTCCTGAAGATTCACCCCGGTAAGCTCATCCATATTGTGTTCAATCGTGATACCCACCTGCGGACAGTCCTTCATCTGATTGCCGCTCACGGTGAAGGTGGTCGTGTTCATCGCGTGATGGAAGGAGTTCCAGATCCAGATGGCGCCGATCATGTAATTCTCATCGGTCTGCATGGAGCCGCAGCGGTCAAGAACATTGTCCTTCACAGTGACCGGGGCGGTAAAGCCCTTGGGGGTGTCAAATTCACTTCCGACAACAATACCGGCTCCGTTGTTGATAATATCAGCAATATAGTTGCTGTCCGCCGTATTGTCGCCGCCGCCATAGATTGCTATACCGTTTGCCAGAGTGGGAACCTGAATCGTATTGTGAGAAATGGTGTTGCCTGTGCTGTTCGCAAGCCAGGGCCAGATGGCGACGCAGTCATCGCCGGTATTGCGCAGGCTGTTGTTGCGGACGACAGAATCGGTAACGCCGGAGCAGAGGTTGATGCCGTCCGCATAGGTATTGCGGATACGGCAGCCCTGAATCGCCATACGGGCCGTATTCGCGGTCCACACGCCAACCTTCATGTGCTCCATCCAGATGTTCTGAATGGTGACGTTGGTGGTGCGCCCGCCGTTTTCAAATCCGGCAAGGTCGCCGGCATCATCACGAATGGCAGAAACGCCAGTCATGGCAAAATCATAGAACTTGCAGGTACCGGAGAACTTGAACGCCGCGCCTGCGCCGCGGAGGTTCGTATGCCACATACCCGCACCGCGAATAGTTACGGATTTGACCGCAAGGGCGGTCTTCTCCACCAGGTCAAAGGTACCGGCCGGAATCCAGAGTTCCCTGCCCTGCGCCTCCGCTGCCGCGATTGCCGCGGCAAAGGCGTCGTAGTCATCCTGTCCATCGTTGGGAACCGCACCGAAATCGGTGACGGAAAGGCTTCCCGCCGGCTGTGTCAGCGGCGCGGCAACCAGTTCACATTCGATGAAGTCAATGACGTAATACGCGGCGGTATCGTCCGCGTCTTTTTGCAGCCTGATCGTTGTACCGGCCGGGAGCGTCTCATCCAGCAGAAGCCGCGCCTCATCGAAGAAACGGTGCGCCAGGCCGCTGTCCGGGGTGTTGTAATACGGATACCCACCGTACACCCAGGCATACTTGGAGGTCAGATCCAGGTTCCGCTTCTCTGTACCGTCAATATATAGGCTCAGCGGCGCGTTGATCCCCGCGCCGTCCGCGCTGTCCGGCATGCTGTAGCGCAGCACCAGAGAATTGGCGGGCCTGGTCAGCGTAAACTCTACATAGTCGCCCGTGTTTTCCAGCCTGACCGCCTGCCGGCCGCTGGCCTCGGACTGGACGGTCTCCCGGTAATCCGTGGCGTAGGGAAGGACCTCCGCGTTGGTTGCGGCGGCTTCCGCCTCATAGGTCACATGGGGCAGAGCCGCGCCCGCGCCGGGATAGGATGCGCTGTAATCGTCCAGATCGGCATTGGGGCCTTCCTCGCAGCCGTCATCCACCTTTTCCTCCGCAGCGGCGGCTTCCGCAGCGGCGGCATCAGCAAACTTCTGTCCGCCGGGAGTGATGTACACGTTCGTCTTGCCCACAATCTCAATGTCATCGGTCTGGTTCACACCATCATTGAAAATGGCAAAGAAGGGCTCCTCTTCCGCGTTTTTCGGAACAAAGACCTTCCACCAGTCTGCCCCGGTCTCCGCATCCTCATCGGTGGCTTTTCCGGGCCATCCGGCGCCGATGACGGTGGTGCTGCCGGCGGTTTTGTCTTCGGTATAGAAGTATCCGTTGATATCACCCCAATTCCGGTAATTGTAGAAGTGGAGCGTAGTACCCAGGGAAGGATCGGCCAGGCCGGTGTCCAATTCGGCCTCCAGCTTGGAGCCGTAGGCTCCTGTCGAAGCCAGATAGAGCTGATTTGCATTGGAAAGCAGCGTTTCAATACGTTCTCCGTCACTTTCCGTATTGAAGAAAATGATATTGAAGGGCAGCTGCGCAGGGACTGTGATCTGACGCCATTTGCCGCCCAGCTCCGACGCCTCTGTCGCGGCGCCCGGCCAGACGCCAAGGGCCTGTCCCGGCTGCCCATAGACGTAAGCGTTGACGCCGGGCCAGTCCTTGTCATTCAGAAAATACACGACTGTCTCGTATACGATGCCCACGGACTTTTCGGCTTCGGTCTGATTTGTGTATACTTTGTCTGCCCTTGCGGTCACATAGTTGTCCGAATAACTGGAGATCGCAATGTCCGGAAGCTGTTCACCGCTATTATTATTGAAAATAACGGTAAACGGTGTCAGAGAGGCGTTTGCTTCCAGCTCGACCTTCCACCAATTCTCACCCAGATCAGACGCCTTCTCCGCCCGCTTGCCGGGCCAGCCGGCCCCGACAGGCTGATCATTCGCATAGGCATAGACGTATACATTGTCCAAAACGGTCTTTTCGCCGTCCCAGTTCAGGAAATAAATCGTTGTGGGGGCGGCATCTACCGCCTGTTCGGCGTCTTCCGCGCTCGTAAAGGACTGCCCGGTGATGGTCACATAGATGTGCTCAGCATCAGGAAGATAGAGCTCAGCACGCTCAGACTCGTTGGCCGTATTGTAAAAAACAATGCTGAAAGGCGGAAGCTCGGAGACCGCGACTTTCACCCAGCTGCCGCCAATTTCCGGCGCGGCCTTGGCGGTCGCAGAGCCCCAGCCGCCCAGCAGTTCTCCTTTGTCGCCGTACACATAGGCCCCAACGGTCTCCCATTTGGAGGAGTTCAGGAAGTAGATGTAGGCAGCGTCAGGATCCTCATCGCCGTATACGGCTTCCTCGGCGGCCTCCTTGCTGGTAAAGGCCCCATTTTGCAGCGTTACATAAACGTGCTCAGCATCAGGGAGATAGAGCTCAGCACGCTCAGACTCGTTGGCCGTATTGTAAAAAACAATGCTGAAAGGTGGAAGTTCAGAAACCGCGACCTTCACCCAGTTTTCACCTGCTTCAGGCGCGGCCCCGGCGGTCGCAGAGCCCCAGCCGCCCAGCAACTCTCCTTTGTCGCCGTACACATAGGCTCCAATGGTCTCCCATTTAGCGGAGTTCAGGAAATAAATGTAATTTTCGCCCGTTTCGTCCGCCGCCCACGCTTGAACAGGCAGCAGCGACAGTATCATGCCAAATGCAAGCAAACACGCCAGCATTTTCTGAAACCTTTTCATGATTGCCCTCCAGTCGTTGATATTTGATTTCCCGCGCAGTTAACCGCATGGCTCTGATTGTATTGGAATGCGGCCCCCTCCCTCAGGCAGAAGTTAAGCGGTTAACTTTATAGGAGATATTATATCCTAATTTTGTCAGGCTGTCAATCCCAATGCGGATCAGGAAGCAAATAAATCTTATGACAGCGGGAATTTCCCGGCAGCCAGCTTCTGACCGCCGCGATGAAAGCCCTTTACAGCCCCGGACACATACGGTATAATGGCCTTATCACATCTGCAAAGGAGTTTCACCATGAAATACGTTCCTCTGGGCAATAGCGGGCTGACTGTTCCTGCCGTTGTCGTAGGCTGTATGCGCCTGGGCAGTCTGAACGGGCAGGAGCTTACCCGCTTCATTCATACCTCGCTGGAAAACGGCGCCTATTTCTTCGATCATGCTGACATCTACGGCGGCGGATCGTGTGAAGAGCATTTTGGCGCGATGCTTCGAAATAATCCTTCGATCCGCCGAGAGGATATCGTCCTGCAATCCAAGTGCGGAATCCGGCAGGGATGTTATGATTCCTCCAAGGAGCATATCCTGCGCTCGGTAGACGGAATCCTCAAACGCCTGCAGACCGACTATTTAGACGTGCTGCTCATCCACCGCCCGGACGCACTGACCGAGCCGGAAGAGGTTGCTGCCGCTTTCGATGAGCTGGAACGGAAGGGGAAGGTGCGCTATTTTGGCGTCTCTAATCATAAACCCATGCAAATTGAGCTGCTCAAACGATTTGTTCAGCAGCCGCTGATTATCGACCAAATGCAATTCAGCCTTCCCGCATCCAATATGGTGGCAAACGGCATGGAAGTCAATATGGATACGCCGGGTTCTGTTGACCATGACGGAAGTGTGCTGGACTACTCCCGTCTGAATAATATGACCATCCAGGCGTGGTCTCCTTTCCAGTCACCAAATTGGGGCGGCTGTTTCCTGGGTGATGACCATTATAGGGAGCTTAACCAGAAGCTGGATGTTCTGGCTGCTCAATATGGCGTCAGTTCCACGACCATTGCCGCCGCATGGATACTCCGGCACCCGGCGCAGATGCAGCTGATTACTGGAACGGCAAAGGAGTCACGCATGAAAGAGATTATTGAGGCGGAGAATGTTCGGCTGACCCGCGAGGAGTGGTATCAATTATTCCTGGCCGCGGGACATCGCCTTCCATAATTGCGTTTGGCAATCTGCAAATACAGACCACACAAAGATCCGGGCCAATCAAGGGCACTCTCTCCCAGTAGACGTAGAGCTGACCGCGATGAAACCTCTCCGTTATCTGTATCATGGAACGGCAGCGAGGTTCCTCCCGGCTATCCATCAGGAGGGGATCAGGAAGATGAATCGTCAATACGTCCACCTCACCAGCGATTTTCAGACCGCAATGGAGGCAGGCTGCCGACACGGTTCATCTGTGGTCATCACAATCAATGCGGATGCTATGGCACATGATGGGGAGACCTTCTATCTGTTGGAAAACGGCGTATGGCTATGCGAGTATGTCGCGCCTTTGTATTTTTCACTGAAGGGTAGGAACATCAAATGCCAACCGGAATGGCATCTATAGTGTTGAGCGGATCCAAAATGGAAAGAGGATTCTCAGCAGTTTATAAATTGCACCACAGTCTACAAAGAGAAGTTGGCGGGAAAAAACTCCTGAAGATGGGGCCAGCATCGTATTTGTCTGGATGCCGGCTAAGCCGTTGCCCGGACAAATGCTCTCTATGGGCAGAAGTCCGCGCCCACGTTTCTTCCTCTGCAACTAAACTCGCTGTTCATGATGGCCTTGGTATACCACGCTTGTAGAAAAACAAAAGAGGAGGCCACAGCTCAAAAATTGTGGGACAGAAAACAAAGACAGGGGCAGAGGAGGAAAATTCACTCCGCTGTTGACCGTGTAAAGCCCTGTGTGCCAATTTACAGATCCCGAGGTCCCCATACCACCTGCTTCAGAAACGCCGTATTGGGACCTGTGCGGGCGAAGTAAGCCAGCATAGTAATCTGGCAAAACCACCACCCTTACGCAAAATCTGGAGGGTTGATTTCGGTGCTGGATAAAGCGGAGGCGCCTTTTGGGCACCTCCGCAGACCACACCGTCCCGCAGAGCGGGTCGGGACAAGGGATTGGGCGCTTTGACGAATGGCGCCTTTTTGACTACCCCGGCGCCACCTGTGGCGCCTCCTATCTGCCAATCGCCTGTCCACCAGGGGTTTCCCTGGCGCACACCTGGCGCCTCAAGCCGATATGCGCAAATTTAAGCCGGTTCGACCTTCCTGAGAGGCAGGGGAAATGTATAAATCTAAGGGCAATTTTATTACAGAGGAAAATATAAACTTTCTGATAACTCTGCTGTAACTCGGTAGCTATTCCCACCGAAGTGTGGGAGTGTGTGTCGTTACCAAAACAAGGAGGTAACTCACATGGCAAAACGACGAGCAAACGGAGAAGGGAATATTCGCAAACGAAAGGATGGCCGCTGGGAAGGCCGCTGGGAAGGCCGCTACACCGCAGGCCACGATCCAGAAACAGGCAAAACCATCTACAAGAACGTGCTAAGCAGAACCCAGGCCGAAGTCAAGGAAAAACTCAAGAAGGCAATCGAGCAAGGTTCCTCTCTGGACCCAGGCAAAGCTGGCCAGTACACGGTCGGCCAATGGCTGGACACCTGGCTGGAGGATTACGCCAAGCTGAACATACGCCCATCCTCCCATAAGACCTACCGTGGATTCATAGAAAACCACATCAAGCCAGCAGTCGGCAGCATCCCTCTGGAGAAGTTGACCTCCATGGACCTGCAAAAGCTCTACAAGCATCTGCTGGAATCCGGCAGAGTAGACCGGATCGAGGCCAGAAACAAGCCCAAGGGACTCAGCGTCAAAACTGTACGGAATATCAATCAGATGATCTCCTCCGCCTGTAATTGTGCAGTGGAGCAGCGGATCATCGCTACGAACCCCACCGGGGGCTGTGCGCTTCCAAAGCTGGAGAAGAAGGAAATGAAAATTCTTCCTCTGGATTTTCTTGACACGTTCTTCGAGGAAGCAAAACGTAGCGGAGTATTTGAGCTGTATTACATCGACCTCTCCACTGGCCTGCGACGAGGTGAGTTGCTGGGCCTGAAATGGAGCGATATAGACCTGAATAAAGGCATTATCCGCGTCCAACGGCAGATTCCGCGTCAGAATGGAGTGGTAGTGGAAGCACCTCTGAAAACGAAAAACTCCTACCGCAACATTGCGATAGGAACTGACGCAGTAGAACTTCTTCGACAAATGAAGCAGCAATCCACCAGCGAGTATGTGTTTCCCTCCCCGACCGGAGGTCCAATCTCCCCGGACAGTGTCCTGCATATGCTCCAGCGGGTGCTGAAGCGAGCCGGGCTGGAAAAGATCCCCTTCCACAGCCTTCGTCACACATTCTAAGTCCTGGCCCTCCAGAACGGTGTAGACATCAAAACTCTGTCAGCCATGCTGGGCCACTACTCCGCAGGCTTCACCCTGGACACCTACGCCCATGTCACCACCGCAATGCAGACCCAGGCAGCCAACACCGTCAGCAGCTTCCTCTCCAGTGCTATCCAGTAGTTTTCCCGTATGGGTCAAGATATGGGTCAAAAGGGGTAGCCAAAAATGAACCCTCTCAAAAAGTTCAGAAAACCAAACAAAACTCCGGCGAAATCAAAGGATTTCACCGGAGTTTTGGCACGCCGTGAGGGATTCGAACCCCCGGCCTTCTGGTCCGTAGCCAGACGCTCTATCCAGCTGAGCTAACGGCGCATGTCCTCTCAGACAGCTTAGTCATATTACCACATTTCCCTGAGGAATGCAAGAGGTAAATCAAAATTTTTCCAAAAAAATTTTTTGCTTTATAGCAGGGGAGGGGACGCGCCATTGCACGCCCCCTCTTGCAATAAAAACTCAGTCAATCAGGCTCTTACCGTCCATCTCCGGAGGACACGCAAGACCCATAATATCCAAAATAGTGGGAGCAATATCTGCCAGACGTCCGGGGTGGAGTTTGGCGTCCGCTCCAACCATGATGAAGGGCACAAGATTGGTGGTATGGGCAGTCATGGGAGAGCCGTCGGGCTTCCGCATCTCTTCGGCGTTGCCGTGGTCGGCGGTGATCATGGCGATGCCTCCCATGGCCCGGGTGGCGTCCACAACGCGGCCTACACAGGCGTCCACCGTCTCTACAGCCTTCACAGCGGCTTCGTACACGCCGGTATGACCCACCATATCGCAGTTGGCAAAGTTCAGGATGATCACGTCATAGTTCCCGGACTCGATACGCTCCACGCACTTGTCCGTCACTTCCACGGCGCTCATCTCCGGCTGAAGGTCATAAGTCGCTACCTTAGGAGAGGCCACCAGCACCCGGTCTTCCCCGGGAAATACCGCTTCCACACCGCCATTGAAGAAGAAGGTCACATGAGCATACTTCTCCGTTTCGGCAATACGCAGCTGCGTCATACCCATGGCGCTGAGATACTCGCCCAGACCGTTGGCTACCCGGATACGGGGGAAGGCCACCTGAACATTGGGCATCGTGGCATCGTACTCCGTGGTACAGACATAGGTCACAGGGAAGATCTCGCGGTTAAACCCGTCAAATTCCGGGTCTACAAACACCCGGGTGATCTCTCTGGCCCGGTCAGGACGGAAATTGAAGAAAATAATGCTGTCGTTATCGCTGATGACGCCCTCGCTGTCGCAGACCACAGGCTCTACAAACTCATCCGTTACATTGTTGGCGTAGCTCTTGGCCACTGCATCTACGGGATCGGAATTCTGTGCGCCGCGGCCGTAAACCATGGCGTCATAGGCCTGTTCCAGACGGTCCCAGCGTTTGTCA
>JAAVHF010000056.1 GCA_014799845.1 Oscillibacter sp.
GGACAGAGAGGAAGAACGGACATGGAAACATTTACAGGAGAACATGGACGCCGCATAACCATTGAGCGGCTGGAATCGGTCGTTCCGGTGGATGAGTATGTCAAAATCTGCGTTGACATCCCCAAATTCCTGGGCTATTGCAAGGAGTGTCCCAACTACGGAAACCGCTGGTCCTGTCCACCGTTTGAGAAAGACCCCATGACGATCTGGTCGCAGTATGAAGTATTGCGGCTGGTTGCCTATACCCTGCCCGGCGAACCCGGTCAGGATGTCGCTGCGGCTTTGGATAATCTGAGAACGGCAAAGGACCGGATGATGGCAGAGCTGCTGGAACAGGAACTTTTTATCCCCGGCTCCTTTGCCCTCTCTGCGGGGACCTGTATTCTGTGCGGAGATCACTGCACCCGCCCGGAGGGAAAGCCGTGCCGGAAGCCGGAACAGATGCGGTACTCCATTGAGGCCCTGGGCGGTGATGTGGCAAAAACAGCGGAGTATTTTCTGCACAAGCCCATCCTGTGGATCAAGGACAACGTACTGCCGGACTACCTGATGCTGGTGGGCGGACTGCTGCTGCGTCAGGAGGAGCCATGAAAAAAGAGGACCTGAGAAACCTGCTCCTTTCCCACATTACAGAGTGCGAATGGTGCGGATTGGAGCGGGAAGACGATACGCTGCGGATCGGTGAGTTCAATCGGGATGTGCTTCTGCGGATGAGAAAAAGGGAGACGCCCGTATGCGGAAATATTACCGAGGATTCTATTGTGGGACTTCATACTGTCTTAGACGCCTATTTGCGGGAATATATGGCAGATTGTCCCCAGGGGCACAAGTGGATCATACTCGCGTGTATCTATCTGGCCTGCGTGGAAAGCATCCCCATGCATCCGCAGANCATCGTACAGTGGGTACAATACGCCGATGGGTATTACTGCCCTTGTCATTCGGGAGAAGGCAGCGTATGTGCATACTGTGTGTGTCAAAAATTGGAGAAATCCCAATAAGATTAGGGTGGCGAGATGAAATTTGCAGTATCGTATAGCTGTGGAAAAGACAGCACACTGGCGTTCCATAAAATGATGGTAGAGGAAGAACATGAGCCTGTCTGTCTGGTCGTCATGGTGAATGAAGAAGCGGGACGCTCTTATTTCCATGGCGCGGACAGGCATATGCTGGAACAGTATGCGGAATCCCTTGACCTTCCGATGATCCAGTGCCCAGCCAATGGCCAAAACTATCATCTGGCCTTCGAGGCGGGGCTGGCACAGGCAAAAGCTATGGGCGCTGAGGCGGTCTGCTTCGGAGACATTGACATCGAGCAGAATCGCCAGTGGGAGGAAGAAAGGTGCAGCGCTGTGGGCCTTACCCCTGTTTTCCCTCTTTGGCAGCGCGGACGGGAAGAAAATGTGCATGAGCTTGTGGCGCGGGGTTACCGGTGCATAATAAAGAGCATCAACCGGACTGTTCTGCCGATGGAGCTGCTTGGAAAAACCCTGGACGATGATTCTATTGCTATCATGCGGTCTGCCGGGATTGACATTTGCGGAGAGAACGGTGAGTACCATACGCTGGTGACTGACGGGCCGATTTTCAAAAGGCCGCTGTGCTTCCAGATCGGAGACACGATAGAAATGGGGGATTACGCAGTTGTTGACATCAGATAAAGTGCGATCCTACATATCGGAAAAGGAGCCGGTATTCCAGGTAAATGATCTGACCTTTTTCTATCCTGAACAGCCTGACCCGGTGATACGTAATTTGTCTTTGACAGTAAAGCAGGGCGAGTTCCTGGTCCTCTGCGGTCCCTCCGGCTGCGGAAAAACGACCCTGCTGCGGCAGTTCAAGTCCGTCATGGCTCCCCACGGCAGGAAAACCGGGGATATTCTCTTTGCGGGACAGCCCTTGGATGCGTTGGACCAACGGGAGCAGACGGAGCGGATCGGCTTCGTCCAGCAGTCTCCGGAGAACCAGATCGTCACTGACAAGGTGTGGCATGAGCTGGCCTTTGGTCTGGAGAGCCTGGGGTACGATACGCCCACCATCCGCCGCAGAGTGGCGGAGATGGCGTCCTTCTTCGGCATCCAGACATGGTTCTACAAGAATGTGACGGAGCTGTCCGGGGGACAGAAGCAGCTCCTTAATCTGGCTTCCATCATGGCGATGCAGCCGTCCGCTCTCATTCTGGACGAACCTACCAGCCAGCTGGACCCCATNGCNGCNTCCGATTTTCTGGCNGTGCTGGGNAAGATCAACCGGGAGCTGGGNACCACCATCATCCTGACCGAGCACCGGCTGGAGGATGCCTTCCCGCTGGCAACACGGGTTGCTGTGATGGATAAGGGCGCTCTCCTCTGCGAGGGAACACCAACAGAAGTTGGTACGGCACTGAAAGATGCGGGCCATGGGATGTTTTTGGCTATGCCTGCTGCCATGCGTATCTGGGCGGCGTCCGAGCGGGGCAACGCTCCCTGCCCGATCACGGTACGGGACGGAAAGGACTGGCTGGAGGGATTTGCCGGCCAGTACGCCTTTGAGTCCCTGCCAACTCCAAGGAAATACATATACCCCGATGAAACTGCCATCCAGGCAGAAGAAACCTGGTTCCGCTATGAGCAAAACCTGCCCGACGTGGTGAAGGGACTGTCGCTCAAAGTCCGGAAGGGTGAGTTTCTGGCCCTGCTGGGCGGCAACGGCACAGGCAAGACCTCCTCTCTCCGTTTGCTCTCCGGACAGCGGAAGCCCTATCGCGGCGAGGTACAGTTAAACGGCAGCGTGGGTGTTCTGCCACAGGACCCGCAGACGCTGTTTGTAAAGAAAACGGTCCGGGAGGACTTGCTGGAACTGCTGAAGGAACGCAAAATCCCGGAGTCTGACCGTGAAGTCAAAGCGGCGCGGGTAGTGTCCCTCTGCCGCTTGGACGGACTGCTGGACCGCCACCCTTACGACCTCTCCGGAGGCGAGCAGCAGCGGGCGGCGCTGGCAAAAGTCCTGCTGCTGGAGCCGGATATCCTCCTGCTGGACGAGCCCACCAAGGGGCTGGATGCGGAGTTCAAGCAGATATTTGCGGAGATCCTGCAAACGCTTCTTCGTCAGGGTGTGACCGTTCTTATGGTCAGCCACGATATTGAGTTCTGCGCCCGGTATGCCCATCGGTGCGCCCTGTTCTTTGACGGAAGCATTGTCACAGATGCCGCGCCCAGAGAGTTTTTCTCCGGCAACAGCTTCTACACCACCTCCGCCAACCGCATGGCGCGAGGTCTGATCCCGGATGCCGTGACGGCGGAGGATGTAATTACCGCCTGCGGCGGTGAGCTGCCGCCGGAACCGGAACTGCCGGAAGATACCGCTCCTCTCCCGGAACCCGCCGCAGGCAGCAAAAACGCCGCTCCCGGTCCTCTGCCCTGGTGGAGAAAAGTGGGCGCGGCGATCTCCGGCGGCGTGGCCTTGGTATGGTTCCTGCAATTCATGGGCATCACGGACCTGACCAATCTGATTGGGCAGGAGGGTATGACGGCTCTGGCCGGAAACCAGCTGAGAAAATACGGGGCCTTCCTCGCCGCCCTGCTCATCTTCGCCGCCTGTATCAGCAGAAAGGGACACCGTCCTGACTATCTGGTCCAGACGCCCAAGGAGAAGCGGAAGCTGTCCAAACGGACAATCATAGCAACTGTTTTGATTCTGCTGTTGATCCCCCTGACCCTGTTCATAGGCGAAACATATCTTGCGGGGAGAAAATACTACTTTATCGCCCTGCTGGTCATGTTCGAGTGCATGGTGCCATTCTTCCTGATTTTTGAAAGCAGGAAACCCCAGGCGAGGGAGCTGGTTATCATCGCGGTACTATGCGCTATCTCCCTGGCGGGGCGGGCGGCGTTTTTCATGCTGCCGCAGTTCAAGCCGGTCATGGCTTTGACGATCATTGCCGGTGTGGCCCTGGGAGGAGAAACGGGATTTCTTGTGGGAGCAGTTACCATGCTGACCTCCAATATGCTGTTTTCGCAGGGGCCATGGACACCCTGGCAGATGTTCTCCATGGGCATCATCGGTTTTCTGGCGGGTGTGCTGTTCCGGAAAGGACTGCTCCTGCGGAGCCGTGGAAGCCTCTGCGCTTTCGGTGCGCTGGCGGCAATCGTGATCTACGGCGGCATCATGAACCCGGCCTCGGCGCTCATGTGGGCCAACGAGGTCAACCTGAAGATTATTCTGACCTACTACATCTCTGGCTTCCCTATGGACTGCGTGCAGGCCGCCGCGACATGGCTGTTCCTCTGGTTCGGGGCGGAGCCTATGCTGGAGAAGCTGGACCGCATCAAGGTAAAATACGGGCTGGTGGAATGACCCCGATAGATAAAGCCGCAAGGCGGTATATTGTAACATTGATGTGAGTAGGACTCTCCAAATGCAGAGAGCAGCCGATGATCCGCATTAAAAGCGGACCATCGGCTGCTCTTTTATATTTTATCGTACCTCCTCCCTCCCTTGTTTATAAAAAGAAAGGACCTACCATGAGACAGAACCTCCTGATTTTTTCCCCGCGCATGGCGCATGCAGAGGAGACATACGCGGCGCTGAACAAATATGACATCTCTGCATCAATCGCTTATGATGCAAAAGAGGCGGTGGCTATTTTGGTAACAGATTCCCCAGATTTTTTCTGGCTGGATGTCGACATAGAGGCTGCCCAGATGTTTTTAACGGAAATAAGCAACAGGACCCTGCGCCCGCCGCCATACATCATATTGACATCTTCCTTCGGCAATAGCAAACTCCGTGCCGTCCTGCTTGACCAGGGCGCGGATACCTGCATTGAGACTCCCGTTGATCTGAGCGAAATCCGTGCCATTCTGGATGCGGTGTTGCGCAGAGAGGAAATCTACACCCACGCCTTTGACAAGAACAAGAAAGCGGCAAGCGAAGCCCTCCAGCAGGGACTGGAAATCTGAAAACAGCAGCAGCATGGAAACGAAGCCTTCATGCCGCTGCCAGCTTTTATGTACTCAGTAATTCTCTGCGTGAACCTCAAAATAAGCCTGGGGATGCGCGCACACAGGGCAGATCTCCGGGGCCGCGGTCCCCACCACGATGCGTCCGCAGTTCCGGCACTCCCAGACCTTGACCTCACTCTTCTGAAAGACCTCCTGGGCCTCCACATTTTTCAGCAGAGCGCGGTACTGCTCTTCGTGATGCTTCTCAATGGCACCCACCATGCGGAATTTCGCGGCCAGCTCCGGGAACCCTTCCTCCTCGGCGGTCTTAGCGAACCCCTCATACATATCGGTCCA
>JAAVHF010000057.1 GCA_014799845.1 Oscillibacter sp.
AGCGCTAAAAGCGCCGCTGTGCGGCGCTTCACGACGTACACGCCGCGGGAAAAACAATTAAATTTTATTTGCCGCCTGCGGGCGGCAAACTCCTGCGGAGGGCTTTTTTGACAGTCTGAAGGACGGGACGTTCTTTTGAAACGTCCCGTCCTCTTTATGTAAATAGCTCAATTGGATTTCCGCTTACTTACTTGCCGGCGGGCTTTTTGATATCCATATCCCTGGGGAGGACCAGGCTGAGGATAATGGAAACCACAAACACCACGGCCACCACGTTTTCCGCGAATACGGACCGCACCATCTCCGGGAAGATGTTCCAGATGTCCGCCTCGCTGGCGGAGGTGAAGCCAATGCCGATCGCCAGAGACAGGGAGGCAATGGTGATGTTCCGCTGAGAGAAGCCGCACTCGGCAATCATCCGCATACCGGAAACCACGATGGAGCCGAACATCATAATGGTGCAGCCGCCCAGCACGGATTCCGGCAGAGAGGCGAAGAAGTTGCCCACCGGGGGCAGCAGGCCCGCCAGCAGCATGCACACCGCGCCGGTCATGATGGTAAAGCGGTTGACCACCTTGGTCATGGCAACCAGGCCCACGTTCTGGGAGAAGCTGGTCACAGGGGGGCAGCCGAAGAGGCTGGACACGGCGGAGGCGTAGCCGTCGCAGGCCAGGGAGCCGGAGATCTCCTCGCCGGTGATTTCCCGGTCCAGACCGCCGGAGACCAGGGCGGAGGTATCGCCGATGGTTTCCGCGGCGGAAACCATGAAGATAATGCAGACGGAGATGATGGCGCCCACGTTGAACTCCGGCATGTAGGGCAGCAGCCGGGGCAGCGCCACAATGCCGCCGGAAAGCAGGGTGGTCAGATCCACCTTGCCCATGAAGATCGCCACCACGTAGCCCACGATCAGTCCGGCCAGGACGCTCAGCTGCTTGAGGTAGCCCTTCGCCAGGGCGTTCCACAGCAGGCACACCGCCAGAGTGATGAGTCCCAGGATCAGGTTCTGGGCGGAGCCGAAGTCCTCCGCGTAGCCGCCGCCGAAGGAGCGGGTGCCCACGGTGAACAGGGAGAAACCGATGGCCGTGACCACGGAAGCGGCCACGATGGGGGTGATGATCCTCCGCCAGTACTTGGCCAGCAGGCCCAGGGTGCCCTCGAAGATACCGCCGATCAGCACCGCGCCAATGACGGAGGGATAGCCGTAGTTGGCGGCCACGGAGCTGAGGACCGCGACAAAGGTGAAGCTGACGCCCATGACCACGGGCAGTCTGGAGCCGATGCGCCAGAGGGGATAGAGCTGGATCAGGGTGGCGATGCCCGCCACGAACATGGCGTTTTGCAGGAGAATGGCGATGGAAGCGGTGTCCAGTCCTCCGGCCCCGGCGATGATGGTGATGGGAGCCAGATTGGCGACAAACATGGCGAGGATATGCTGGAGACCGAAGGGGATGGCTTTCGCGATGGGGACTCGTCCGTTCAGCTGGTAGATGTTGTTGATGCTGACATCCGCTGTTTTTGGCGCTGTTTTCATAACGTTTTCCTCTCTTCTCCACAAATTTGGGGTTGGAAATTCTCCATGCTCCATTGTAACGCCTGTACGCCGGAATGTCAAACAAAAATTTTTTATTCCTCAAAAATATTTTGGTTGATTTCAACGATGAAAGCCCCCGCGCCGCCGCGCGGGGGCTTCCAGCTTACAGCAGATCCTCGTATTCCGCCAGCGCTTCCAGCGCCTTCGCGTTGGGCCGGTAGAGATACCGGCGTCCCCCGGCATCCATCTCCCGGTCGAACCACCCCAGCGCGTTGCGCCCAAGGATCACACCCGTGTTGGGCGGCCCGCCCTGTTTCCTGACGTCCTCCGCGCGCATGGGACCCTGGTCCCGCAGCAGCCGCGCCACGTTCAGCGCCTGCTCCTTGTAGGCGGTCAGGATCTTCTTCCGGGTCACGCCGCCGGTATTGGAGCTGCCCGTGCGGCTCTCATGCTCCCGGATCACCGCCAGACGGCGCTTCCTGTCCCTCCGGGGAACGGAGGCCTCCTTGGGGTGGACGGCCACGTCCACCTGGGCGATCCCCCTGCCGGTGAAGCCCACGAAAATGAGCCCCAGCTCCAGCCGGCGGCACAGGGACTTCATCTCCGGGATGCGGGGCGACATATAGCCCCGCCTGGGCAGCGGTACCGCCACGTATACCCCGTCGGCCACCCGCTGTCGGTCGATGGCCTGATAGACCAGCTCCAGCGTGAAGCCCCGCTTCAGCTCCACCACGATCAGTTCCCCATCCCGCATGGCGGTGACGTCGCAGCCTTTGACTTCGCCCTTTACCTCGTATCCCAGAGCCTGCAGATAGTCCCGTACAGGACCGTAAAGGTCGCTTTCCAGCAGCTTCTCCATCAGTATCCCCTGACGCGGTCCACCAGATGTTCCGGCATCTCCCCCTTGGCGTAGCGGGCCAGATCCCGGCAGAACATCTCCACATCCAGGTCGCAGGTCAGGCCGAGAGACATATTTCCGGATACGTGGGGCGTAATAATAGTGTTGGGGCAGCTCCACAGCGGGTGGTCCTCCGGCAGCGGTTCCGGCGTCATTACATCCAGCGCCGCCCCGGCCAGTCGTCCGGATTGCAGGGCCTCAACCAAAGCATCCTGGTCAATGGCGGACCCCCGGCCTACGTTGATGACAAAAGCCGTCTCGGGCAGCAGCGCAAGCCGCTCCCCGGACAGGACCCCCGCCGTCTCCGCCGTTGCCGGAAGGGCCAGGATCAGCGCGTCCGCTTCGGGAAGAACGCTTTCCAGTTCCGCCAGGGGCAGCACGCGGTCAAAGGCGGGCTCCTCCGCCTTTCCGCCGCGGCACACACCGGTGACCCTGGCTCCCAGGGCCTTCAGCCGCCGGGCGGTGTTGGAGCCGATATCCCCCGTCCCCAGCAGCACCGCGTGGCTGCCGGTAATGGAGCGGATGGGCGCGAAATACGGCCATTCCCGCCGGGACAGCGCCGCCTGATACTCCGGCATCCGCCGCAGAAGCATCAGCAGGACCATGATAATGTGCTCGGAAATGGTAGGGCCGTAGGCCCCGGAGGCGTTGGACAGCAGGCAGCCCGGGTGGGGCCAGACCTCCTCCGGCAGATACTTCTCCACCCCCGCAAAATCGCTGCAAAGCCAGCGGAGACTTTCCGCCTTTCGCAAAAGCTCGGGGGAAGGATGGCCGAAAATGACCTCGTGCCGTCCGATCTCCTCCGCCAATGCCGCCTCGCTGTCATAACAGGATACGGAAAATCCCAGCTTCTCCGCCGCTTCGCTGACCGTCCGGCGGTATTTATCGTTCATAAATCCAACGCAAACCGCAATCTCTCTCATGTCTTTCCCGTCCTTTTCATTTTAGATTTCCGCTAAAACCCGCTCCGCGACGCGCAGTCCATCGGCGGCGGCGGACATGATGCCTCCGGCGTATCCCGCGCCCTCGCCGCAGGGCCACAGGCCCCGGATCGCGGATTGTCCGTCCTCCCCCCGCAGAATGCGGAGAGGACAGGAGGAGCGCGTCTCCACCGCGGTCAGCACCGCGTCCGGCGCGGCGTAGCCGCGTACCTTTCTGTCCAGCGCCGGCAAAGCCTCCGCCAGGGACCGGCAGATGAATTCCGGCAGGACCTCCCACAGGCTGCACCACTCCACGCCGGGGCGGTAGGTGGGGAGCACGTTTCCCGGTCCGGCGGAGGGACGGCGGAGGAGAAAATCCTCCACCCGCTGGGCGGGGGCGGTGAACCCGCCGCCTCCGGCGGCATAGGCCCGCTCCTCCAGCTCCCGCTGAAAGGCGATCCCCGCCAAGGGGCCGTTTCCCGGGAAATCCGCCGGGGTGACCCCCACCAGCAGGCCGCCGTTGCAGTTCACGCCGTCCCGGGCGTAGCGGCTCATGCCGTTGGTGACGGCCCGTCCGCGCTCGCTGGCGGCGGCTACCACCTCTCCGCCGGGACAGACGCAGAAGCTGAATACGCCCCGTCCGTTTTCCAGGTGGCAGCTGAGCTTGTAGCTGGACGCCGGGAGGCGGGGATGGCCGGCCAGTTCCTTGTATTGAGCCAGGTCGATGTCCGCCTGGCGGTGCTCGATGCGCACGCCCACCGCCAGAGGCTTGGGCTCCATGGGCACTCCGGCGGCATGGAGCATCTCGAAGGTATCCCGGGCGCTGTTGCCCAAAGCCAGGACCACTTGTTCCGCGGGGAGGCGGTATGGGCCGTCCGGTCCCGCAATGTCCAGCGCCGTGACCCGGCCCTCCTTCTGTTCCAGGCCAACCAGGCGGTGCCCGAAGCGGATATCGCAGCCCAGCCGCTCCAGCTCCCGCCGCATACTGGCCAGCACGATCCGGAGGCGGTCCGTGCCCACATGGGGCTTTGCGTCATAGAGGATGCTCTCCGGCGCGCCGTGGGCGGTCAGGGTCTCCAGAATGAAGCGGTGGCGCATGTCTTTCGTGCCGGTGTTCAGCTTGCCGTCGGAGAAGGCTCCCGCGCCGCCCTCGCCAAACTGGACGTTGGATTCCGGATCCAGCCTGCCGGTGGTCCAGAACCGCTCCACGTCCTCCCGCCGCCTCTCCACGTTCCAGCCCCTCTCGATCAGGATGGGCTTCGTCCCGCAGCGGGCCAGCGCAAGGGCACAGAACAGACCGCCCGGTCCCGCGCCCACTACCACCGGCGGCGTCCGGGGCGGGCGAATGGCCGGGGGCAGCTGATAGGGTACCTCGCTGACAATGGAAACGGAGCGGTTTTTGCAGCGCTTCAGGACGTTTTTCTCGTTTTTTACCGAGGCCCGCAGGGTGTAGACAAACCGCACCCCGTCCCGGGCGTCGATGGCCTTGCGGAGAACCTGGAGGTCCAGCACTTCCGCCTCCGGCACCCGCAGAGCCGCCGCCGCTTTTTTTCGCAAAAGGTCCTCGGATTCATCCAATTCCAGCTTGATACGCTCGATTTGCAGCATGTCGTATTCCCTCACAGCTTCCCGGACCGGCAGGCGATCAGCTGGGCCGCAACGCTTACCGCCACCTCCGCCGGAGTCTCTCCGCCGATGGGCAGGCCGATGGGCGCGTGGACGCGGCCGATCTCCGCCTCGGTGAAGCCGTCCGCAAGCAGACGCTCCCGGGTGATGGCGATTTTCCGCCTGCTTCCGATGCAGCCGATATATCTGGCGGGAGTCCGCAGCGTCTGGGCCAGCACCTCGTAGTCCGCCTGGTGGCCGGGGGTCATGATGACCACATAGTCGTCCCGCGTAATAGGGCCAACGAGGGACAGGGCCTCGGTGAAGGGGCCGCAGCGGCGTTCGGCGGCCTCCGGGAAGAGTTCGCGGGTGACGGTGTGCTCCCGCTGGTCGTAGACCACCACCCGGAAGTCCGTCATAGCCAGGATATGGGCCAGCTCCCGGGCTACGTGCCCGCCGCCGAAGAGGTAGACCGTTCCCGCCCGGGTCAGGGGCTCGGCAAACAGGACCGTTTCTCCCTCGTCCAGCATCCCCCGGCCGCCCAGCAGCGGCTCCAGACGCTCCATGGAGGCGTCCATGCCCCGCAGGCCGTTCCGGCGGTCATAGGTTCCCATGCGCCAGCCGGTTTCGCTCATGGCGGTGACCAGCCAGGAGGCTCCCGGGCTGTCCAGCAGCTTCAGGGCGGCTTCCAGCGTTTCACGCGCCGCCCGGTCCGCCGGGTCAAAGTATTGGAAATACACCCGCACGTCCCCGCCGCAGATCATACCGATGTCGGCAATGTCGCCGGGCGTCAGGCGGTAGCTCTCGAACCGGGACTGCTTTTTCTCCAGCAGTTCCCCCGCCAGCAGTCCGGCACGGTACTCCACCGCGCCGCCGCCGATGGTGCCCAGGGTCCCGCCGCCCTCCAGGACCAGCATTTTCGCTCCCGCGCCCCGGGGCGTGGAGCCGTGGCTGGCGACGATGCCGCAGAGGACCGCGGCGCGGTTGGATTCCAGTTCCCGTAGCAGGGTGGCTAACAACTTTTTCATCTTGTGTACCTCTCCAAAAATTCATCTATATTTTGAATGTTCCTGTCAAGGACCGCCCGGTAGACGTCCATCGAATGAAATTTTTCAAATGAATATAGGCCTCTTTTCATCAGTTCCTGTTTGATAAGGACAATCTGTTCTTTCTGGGCGGCGCTGGCGGTCCGGGCAATGTTATCGCAATACTGTTCCGCCAATTTGATCGTCTCACGGTCAAAAAACCAAAGGTCCACATTCCACAGTTCACCGTTGACAACCGCCTCAAAGCCATGAAACCAGACAGTTTTTCCCTCCGGCGTACGCTCCTCCTTCGCCTCGTACCAGGAGGGGCGGAAGACTTCGAGGACAGAGCCGGTCAGCTGATACAGCTTATCCAAATCCATTTCGTTGTTTTCAATGTCAATGTCCAGGTCGTTCCAGGCCATCATGTCCATTCGATAGCTTCCGATCACATGGGTCGTACCCAGCGGCTTCAGCATATCCAGCAGACCATACTCATACAGAATACGGTCCGCGTTTTTCCGGATTTCCTGACTGTTCAAAGAAGCGACACCTCCCAGATTTGCAACAAAAATCTTGACACGTTTTACATTCAATGATAAAATAAATATCCTTTTTGCCCCGGAGGTCCTGCCGGACGGGCACCTTCGCTCTTTACCGCACAGCTTGACCAGGTTTGCCGCACGGTAACGAAGCGTTCTGCCCATGTTGGAAGGATCTCCGTCCCCAGAAAGAGGGCAGTCCTGTCATGCGCGGGGAAGGCTCGTGACCTCCCGCGCATCTTGCGGACAAGACTGCCTCCCGCAGGCTTTTAAGGCCATGACGGCGCGCCTGATCGCCGCCCGCTGGTCTGAACGCGGCGGGACTATCTTTCAACAAGGAGCAAAAAATCTATGATCGAAATGAAAGGAATCTCCAAAACCTACCGGGTCCGGCGGCGGGAGGCCGGACTTGGAAACGCCCTGAAAAGCCTCTTCTCCCAGGATTACACCGAGATACCCGCCCTGCAAAACATGTCCTTCACCATCCCCGACGGCCAGATCCTGGGCTACATCGGCCCCAACGGCGCGGGGAAAAGCACCACCATCAAGATCCTCAGCGGCATCCTGCGCCCCGACAGCGGGACATGTACCGTGGACGGCCTGGTACCCTGGGAGGACCGCAAAAAGCATGTGGCCCGGCTGGGCGTGGTCTTCGGCCAGAGGAGCCAGCTGTGGTGGGATGTGCCCGTACAGGAGTCCTTCGATTTGCTGCGGGACATCTACCGGGCGCCGGAAGCGGCCTACCGGGAAAACCTGGACCGGCTGACCGCCCTGCTGGACCTGGGCGACCTGCTGAAAACCCCCGCCAGAATGCTGTCCCTGGGACAGCGGATGCGGTGCGAGATCGCCGCCGCCCTGCTCCACGGGCCGAAAATCCTCTTCCTGGACGAGCCTACCATCGGCCTGGACGCGGTGAGCAAGCTGAAGGTCCGGGAGTTCATCCTGGAGCAGAACCGGCTCTGCGGCACCACCGTCCTGCTGACCACCCACGACATGCAGGACATCGACGCGCTGTGTTCCCGCGTGCTGCTCATCGGCAAGGGCCGGCTGCTCCTGGACGGCGACACCGCCCAGATCCGGGCCATGGCCGGAGAGAACCTGTCCACCGAGGAGTCCGTGGCGGACCTGTACCGCCGGTTCGGCATTTGAGGAGGCGGCGGTATGGGAAAATACTGGTCTTTCTTCAAAATGCGGCTGATGGCGGGACTCCAATACCGGGCCGCCGCCCTGGCGGGCATGAGCACGCAGCTGGTGTGGGGCGCGATGGAAATCCTGCTCTACCGGGCCTTCTGGCTGGAGAGCCCGGAGCGGTTCCCCATGGGAATGGAGGCCCTCAGCTCCTACATCTGGCTCCAGCAGGCGTTCCTGGCCCTGTTCGCGATGTGGAACTGGGAGTTTGACATTGTAGAATCAGTGAAAACCGGCACGGTGGCCTACGAGCTGCTTCGCCCCACGGATATCTACAGCATGTGGATGGCCCGGTCCATCGCCAACCGCCTGGCCCGCGCCTCTCTGCGGATGGTACCGGTGATCGCGGTGGGCATCCTTATCCCCGCGCCCTACGGCCTGCGGCTCAGCGTCTCCCCGGCGGTATTCGGGCTGTTTCTGCTGTCCACGGCGCTGATGGTGCTGGTGGTGTGCGCGTATTCGCTGCTGGTCTACGCGCTGACCTTCTATCTCACCGACCCCAACGGCATCATGGTGGTATCGGTGGCAGCGGCGGACCTGCTGAGCGGGGCCATCGTGCCCCTGCCCTTCATGCCGGAGGGCTTCCGGCGCTTCGCGGAGCTGACGCCCTTCGCCTCCATGCAGAACGTGCCCCTGCGGATCTTCAACGGGAATATCTCCCTGTCGGAGATCCCCGGTGCGATGGGCCTGCAGGCGTTCTGGGCCGTGACGCTGATCTCAGCGGGATACCTTCTCACAAGAAACGGCCTGCGCCGCGCGGTGATATTGGGGGGCTGAACGATGAAACTGTATCTGAAATTCCTGTCCATCCATATGCGTTCCGCCATGACTTACCGCGCCAGCTTCTTCCTCAGCTGCCTGGGACATCTGCTGGTCACCACCAACGTATTTCTGGGCGTGATTTTTCTGCTGGGACGCTTTGAGGCCATCGGCGGCTATACGCTGCCGCAATTGAGCCTGTGCTACGCGGTGATCCTTTCGGGGACAAGCCTTGCGGAGTGCTTCGCCAGAGGCTTTGACGCCTTCACCCGGATACTTTCCGAGGCGCAGTTCGACCGCATCATGCTCCGGCCCCGGTCCCTGTTCTTCCAGGTGATCTGCCAGGACATGAAGCCCACCATGCTGGCCCGCGTACTCCAGGCGGCGGTCATGCTGGCCTGGGCCGTCGGCTCCGGCGCGGTAATCTGGACGCCTTACAAGGCGCTGGTGCTGACGCTGATGATCCTCTGCGGCGCGGGCATCTTCTTCGGGCTGTTTCTGGTCAACGCGTGCATCTGCTTCTTCACATTGGAGCATATAGAGACGCTGAATATCTTCCTGGACGGCCCCCGGGAGTACGGCAAGTACCCTTTCGGCATCTACGGCAAGCCGGTGCTGCTGGTGCTGACGTTCCTGGTGCCCCTGGCGCTGGTGCAGCACTGGCCCCTGCAATACCTCTTCGACCGGGGCCCGGCGTGGTATGGGCTGCTGCCCATTGTGTCGCTGGCGTTCCTGGTCCCCTGCGCGCTGCTGTGGCGGCTGGGGGTGCGGCACTACCGGTCCACCGGGTCGTGATGTTTCTATTTTATCATGGTTTTGTTTGGGATACAAGATAAGATATTCGGAGGTTACCGCCATGGAAGAAATATCACTGCGCGTTATGACCAGGGAGCTTTGCCACGAGCTGTTCAGGGGCTGGGAAAATGATCCTGACATCTATGCGGACATGGATCTGTTCAAAGCGTATCAATACGATGAGACAGCCGTAAACAGGTATTTTGATACAAAGCAGGACCCGTCCCGCGTGCTCCTGGCCATTATGAAAGGCAATGCGCCAATTGGAGAGATCCAGCTGAAACAGATCGACTGGGAGCAAAAGGAGTGTACGCTGAGCGTCCATATGCAGAATGACGCGGTGAAGGGGCGTGGATACGGGACATGCGCGGAACGGCTGGCGGTGCAATACGCCCTTGACGTGATGGGAATGACTGCCGTAAGCGCCGATACCATCGTCAAAAACAAGCGGAGCCAGCACGTACTGGAAAAGGTTGGATTTCAATATATCAAAGAAGAAAACGGGTTTAGATATTATCGTTTCCAGCGATAACCGCAAAACCGCCCGGATTTCCTGTAACCAGGAAATCCGGGCGGTTCGTTTCAATTACTCAGCTCCACAGGCTGCACAGCAGGTCCGTATACCCGGACGGGTCGTCAATGGGCAGGCCGGCGATCAGCTTCGCCTGGTTCATCAGCACCTGGGCGTACTTCTTCGCCTTCTCCGGATCGTTGGCCCGGGCCGCTTCCAGGGCCGCAAAGGCGGGATGGTCCACGTTCAGCTCCAGAATCCGTTTGGCCTTCATGCCCATCTCCGGCTGGACGGCGTTGAAGTACCGCTCCATCTCAAAACTCATGCCCTCGCCGGAGGTCAGGCACACCGGATGGGTCTTCAGCTTCCGGGAAACGCGGACCTCGTCCACCCCCCCGCCCAGGGCCTCCTTCACGAAGTCCAGGGCCTCCTTGTAGTCGTCGGCGTTCTTCTCCTCGGGCATGTCGTCCAAATCCAGATCGCCGTCCAGAGCGGAACGGAAGGACTTTTCCTTGTACTCCCGCAGGATCTCCACCAGCATCTGGTCGGCCTGGTCGGTGAGGTACAGGATCTCCATGTTCCGGTCCCGCAGCAGCTCGGTCTGAGGCAGGTTGTCCATGGCGGCCACGTCCTCGCCGGCGGCGTAGTAGATGTGCTTCTGGCTCTCGGGCATCCGGTCCACGTACTCGCTGAGGGTCACCAGCTTCTTCTCCGTGGAGGAGTAGAACAGCAGCAGGTCCTGGAGCAGATCCTTCTTGGCCCCGTAATTGTTGATGCAGCCTACCTTCAGCTGGCGGCCGAAGTTCTTGAAGAACTTTTCATAGCCCTCCCGGTCGTCCTTCAGCATCCGCTCCAGCTCGCCCTTGACCTTCTTCTCAATGTTGTTGGCGATGAGGCGCAGCTGACGGTCATGCTGCAAAAGCTCGCGGGAGATGTTCAGGCTCAGGTCCGGGGAATCCACCACACCCTTGACGAAACCGAAGTGGTCGCCGATCAGGTCCTGGCACTTGTCCATGATCATCACACCGGCGGAGTAGAGCTGGAGGCCCCGCTCATAGTCGGCGCTGTAGTAGTCAAACGGCGGACGGCTGGGGATATACAGCAAAGCCTTGTAGGACACCTGGCCCTCGGCGGAGACGGTCACCACGGACTGGGGCGCGATGTAGTCGCTGAACTTCTCCTGATAGAACTTGTCGTACTCCTCCCGGGTGACCTCGCTCTTCTTCCGCTGCCAAAGGGGGACCATGCTGTTGAGGGTCTCCTCCTCCTTGTAGCTCTCGTACTCGGGCTTGTCCTCGGGGGAATCCTCCTTCTTCCGGGACTTGGTGACCTCCATGCGGATGGGCCAGCGGATATAGTCGGAGTACTTCCGGATCAGCTCCCGCAGGGTGTACTCCTGCAAATACTCGGAATACTTCTCCTCCTCGCCGTCCTCCTTGATGTGCATGATGATGTCGGTGCCTACGGCGTCCTTCTCGCAGGGGGTGACGGTGTAGCCGTCGGCCCCGTCGCTCTCCCAGCGGTAGGCCTGGGCCTCGCCGTACTTTCTGGTCACAACGGTGATGCGGTCGGCAACCATGAAAGCGGAGTAGAAGCCCACGCCGAACTGGCCGATGATATCCACATCCTCGTTGTCCTTACCCACCTCCTGACGGAACTGGTAGGTGCCGCTGGAGGCGATGACGCCCAGATTGTTCTCCAGCTCCTCCTCGCTCATGCCGATGCCGTTGTCGCTGACGGTCAGCACCCGGCCCTCCGGGTCGGCGTGGACGGCGATGCGGAAATCCTCCCGCTTCAGGCCCACGTTTTCGTCCGTCAGGGATTTATAGCACAGCTTGTCGATGGCGTCGCTGGCGTTGGAGATGATCTCCCGCAGGAAAATCTCCTTGTGGGTGTAAATGGAGTTGATCATCAGATCCAGCAGGCGCTTGGATTCCGCCTTGAATTCTTTCTTAGCCATAGTCTTTCTGTCTTCCTTCCGTAAAATAGGGACGCGCCAAGGGCGCCCCTTTGATTTTTCACGCCTATCATGAAGGGTAATTGTGAACGCAGTATGACTAAATTGTAAACATTAGCACTCTCTCCAAAAGAGTGCTAAAAAGACTGCTTTATCCCGCGGATGATCTGCCTCTCGACTTGCGGGGCGGTATGTGCTATACTGGGGAGGCTCTGGAGAACGGTCTCCCCGGAGATTTTGACTGGGTGGAGGTCAGATATGTTTTGGAATCGTAAAAAACGGGTGAAAACGACCTACGATAAGACCGGAAAGGTCCCGGTGATCCGTTCCAGCATCTGCACCGGCGAGCAGGTGGCAGGGTTCAGGGATGAGACGACAGGCAAGTTCCAGGAGCTGATGCTGATCCGGACGGATTCGGATTATCAGGAATTTCTGCGGCTGTACGAGGTGGAGGAAAACGAGGTCAGGCGGGAATGGTAGACCGCGCGGATTTCCTCTTTGACATTCCGCGTGTTTACGAGTAAAATAGGGGAATAACTATGGATAACAGGAGTGATTTTTACGCCTCATTTTNCCTATGAAGCCGCCGTGGCCTACTCNGACATCGGCCCNGACCAGCGTCTGANCCACAANGGGCTGCTGCGGATNNTGCAGGAAGCCGCCTCCGTGGCCTCCGACGAGGTGGGCTACGGNNTGAAGGACATCCCCCGCAACGGGGTCCACTGGATCCTCACCGGCTGGCGGCTGGAGCTGNNCANGCGCCCNTNCTGGCGGNCNGANCTGAAGGTGGAGACCTGGCCCCGGACNCTGGACGGNTTNGCGTCNGACCGCAGCTTTCTGGTCTTTGCGGAGGGANAACAGATTGCCCGNGCCGACAGCCGGTGGATCCTGGTGAGCATGGANACCGGNAAGCCCGCCCGGGTCACCGACGCCGNCCGGGACGCCTACCGGTCCCAGCTGGACNGTCAGGAGCTCTTNGCCGGNANNCCGATTCCCCACAATGGNCGCACGCCGGAGGNNACGCCCATTGCCTTTGNGNCNNNGGNGGGCCGCAGGGACATNGACACCAATTANCACGTCAACAACCTGCACTACCTGGATTACGCCATCGAGGCCCTGCCGGAGGNGGTCTACCGGNATCTTCCCGNCNCNGTGGAGNTCGTCTTCCGCCGCCAGATCCTGCTGGGCACGCCCATCCGGTGNCTNTACAGCCTGACGGANGANGGGAAGCACCAGGTGGANATCCAGAGCGAAAANGATGGAAAAGTGACCCGCCACGCNTTTGTGTGGTTCTATTGANGATAAGATGAAAAAAGGAGAATGANTTGAGATGGACGATCTTCTGNNCTTTCTNNNCCGCAGCCCCAGCCGCTACCACGCGGTGGCAAACCTCTGCGNGGAGCTGNNGGCCGCGGGCTACACGCGTCTGNCCGAGGGGGANACCCNGNCCATGGCCCCCGGCGGAAAATANTTTGTCACCCGGGGCGGCTCGGCGCTGCTGGCCTTCCGCATCCCCCGGNCGGACTTCACCGGCTTCATGATCTCCGCCAGCCACTCNGACGCNCCCACCTTCCGCNTCAAGGAAAACGCNGAGCTGAACGGCCCCGAGGGCTANGTGCGCCTCAANGCGGAGCGGTACGGCGGGATGCTGTGCGCNCCCTGGCTGGACCGGCCNCTCACNGTGGCNGGCCGGGCGCTGGTGAAANGCGGCGANACCATCCAGGCGCGGCTGGTCTANGTGGACAAGGACCTGCTGATGATCCCCANCGTGGCCATCCATATGAACCNNAACGCCAACGACGGCTTCAANTACGATCCCAAGTGCGACATGGTGCCCCTNATGGGCATGAATCTGGAAAAGGGCGCGTTCCGCGCCATCGTGGCCCAGGCCGCCGGATGCGCNGCCGAGGANATCNTGGGAANNGANCTGTANCTGTGCCTGCGGCAGAAGGGGCTGGNNTGGGGCGCTGAGGACCAGTTCATNTCCGCCCCCNGGCTGGACGACCTGCAATGCGCCTGGGGCTGCTTCCGGGGCTTCATGGCGGCGGANGACAGCGCCAGCGTNCCCATTTACGCCCTNATGGACAACGAGGAGNTCGGCAGNCNCACCANNCAGGGCGCCGGCGGCACCTTCCTCATCGACTGGATGAAGCGCATCTGNGNCAGCGTGGGCCGGGANNGGCTCTCCGCCNTNGCCAACAGCTTCCTGGTCAGCGCCGACAACGCCCACGCCGTNCANCCCAACCACCCGGANTANGCCGACCCCACCCACCGTCCCGNCATGAACGGCGGCGTGGTCATCAAGCACGGCGTNCGCTANNCCACNGNCGGCGTGGCCTGCGCGGTGTTCTCCGCCCTGTGNNNGCNNNCCGGGGTGCCCGTCCAGCACTTNGCCAACCGCTCCGACCTGCCCGGCGGGGGCACNCTGGGNCTNATNGCCAANACCCATGTGTCCATCAACGCGGTGGACATCGGTCTGGCNCAGCTTGCCATGCACTCCTGCTTCGAGACGGCGGGGGCNAAGGATACGGACTACCTCATCCAGGCTATGACCGCTTTCTATAACGCCTCCTTCCGGGAGGAAAACGAGCNGTTTACCCTCANTTGAGNNCCCGGTTTGGCCCCATTNCAGACAGGAGGCGCNCATGAGAAATTTNAACATTGAACAGGAGATGTACCGGCAGGCCGCCCAGCTGATCGAAAAGCGCTACCCCACCGGATGGGGCGGGGCGGGNGTCGTCCACACNGCNNNCGGGCATTATTTCACAAGCGTCAGCATCGATACNGCCAACGCCTCCGCNGTGCTGTGCATCGANACGGGCGCGATGCTGGAGGCGCACAAATACAACGAGAAAGTGACCCACTGCATGTGNCTGGTCCGGGATGACGANAACGCNCCCTACAAGGTGCTGTCCCCCTGCGGGATCTGTCAGGAGCGCCTGCGGTTCTGGGGNGANGACGTNCAGGTNGCGGTCACCACGGAGGACGGTTCNCTGCAATTCGTCCCCCTGGGCANATTGCAGCCGTACCACTGGACNAAGGCATATCCCGCNCATANGCTGGAGCACTTTGAAGGATAAAAATTGAAACGACAGAAAGGGAAACGACACTATGTGGTTTGACGAAGCAGTCATCTATCAGATCTACCCCCTGGGCCTGTGCGGCGCGCCGGAGTACAACGACGGCGNNCAGGANCACCGCATCCTCCGGGTGCTGGACTGGATCGACCATATCAAGGCGNCCGGTGCGGACACNGTCCTCTTCAACCCCGTCTTTGACAGCGACAAGCACGGCTANGACACCCGGGACTACTTCCACATCGACTGCCGCCTGGGCACCGANGAGGACTTCAGGCAGGTNTGTGANGCCCTNCACGCCGCGGGACTGCGGGTGATGCTGGACGGCGTGTTCAACCACGTNGGCCGGGGCTTCTGGGCCTTCCGGGACGTGCNGGAGAAGAAGTGGGACAGCCCCTACAAGGACTGGTTCCGCATCGACTTCGGCGGCANNACCGGGTACAACGANGGCTTCTGGTANGAGGCCTGGGAGGGCCACTACGAGCTGGTNAAGCTGAACCTGNGCCACCCCGACGTGGTGCGGCACCAGTTCGACGCCATCCGNNCNTGGGTGGANCNGTTCGGCATCGACGGNCTGCGGCTGGACGTGGCCTACTGCCTCAGTCCGGACTATCTGCGGCAGCTGCGGGAGTTNGCAAACCAGGTCAANCCGGATTTCGTCCTGATGGGCGANACCCTCCACGGGGACTANAACCGCTGGATGAACGACGGGGCCTGCCACTCCGTNACCAACTACGAGTGCTACAAGGGCCTCTGGTCCAGCTTCAACTCCATGAACCTCTTTGAGATCGGNCACAGCCTNGCCCGGCAGTTCGGGCCGGANAACTGGACCCTCTACAANGGCNGNCACCTTATGAGCTTCCTGGACAACCACGACGTGGAGCGCATCGCCAGCATCCTGANCAACAAGNANCATCTCCATCCCGCCTANGGCATCCTCTTCGGNATGCCCGGCGTNCCCGCCGTGTACTACGGCAGCGAGTGGGGNATGGAGGGCCGGAAGAGCCAGGGCGACGCCGCCCTGCGGCCNGCNCTGGAGAAGCCGGNGTGGAACGGCCTGACGGANTTNATCNCGAANCTGGCCGCCGCCCACAAGGGCAGCAGGGCNCTGTGCTANGGCTCCTACCGGAACGTGGTCCTGACCAACCNGCAGATCATCTTCGAGCGGGCCTGCGATGGGGAGCGGGTGCTGGTCGCCGTCAACGCCGANGGTTCCCCNTATACCGCCCATTTTGACGCGGGGTGCGGCCGGGCGGNCGATCTCATCACCGGGAATACCCACGATTTCGGCGGCGGCAGCGAACTGCCCCCCTACAGCGTNCAGTACTGGAAGATGGAGCGGTAATTTTGNTTCAANGAGTGGGGANAGCCTTGCTTTCCCCACTCTTTTGTGNTATNCTCTGGTTGAACNGGCCNGTTCAANCTACCACGAAAGAAAGGAGACACGTATGTTTACGAAGAAGGAGAGTGTTTGCGCAGTGGTCCGGGAGGTTTCCGCAAACTGAACCATCGCGGCCTCCCGTATGTGTGTATCACCAACAACATACCAGGAGGATAAATATGTCCCGCTATCGAGACAAACAGGGCGGAGAANCCNTCCGTCCCGATGAGCTNCGTCCCTTCCCCTGCCGCTCCTGCGGCCATCTGATCGTCCCNGNGGGCGGCGGCACCCGCCACCGCAACCACTGNCCCAAATGCCTGCACAGCGTCCACCTGGACGACGCGCCCGGAGACCGCTCCGCCGCCTGCGGCGGCGTGATGGAGCCGGTGGGCGTATGGGTGCGCAGGGACGGCGAGTGGGCCCTGATCCACCGCTGCCGCAAATGCGGCGTGNTCCACTCCAACCGGGTGGCGGCNGACGACGACCCGCTGAAGCTGATGAGCCTGGCCGTGCGGCCCCTGGCCCAGCCGCCCTTTCCGCTGGAGCANCTGGACCGTCTGAGGGAAGNGGAAAGCGAAGAATAAGCAGAAAAGTCCGGAAGGCNNNGCCTTCCGGACTTTTTTGTATTCATTNGCGGCCGTTACATNTTCTCCGGCGCGTCCACGCCCAGCAGGGCCAGCCCGTTTTTCAGNACGCTGCGGGTCTCGTCNGCCAGCTTCAGGCGGGCGGCGAGGANGGCGGGCTCTTCGCCCTTGATGCGGCAGGCGTTGTAGAANCGGTGGAAGCATCCGGCCAGNTCCACCAGATAGCGGTTGAGGTGGCTGGGNTCNTAGTCCCGGGCGGCGAGGCGAAGCTCCTCGCAGAANAGGGACAGCTGCTTGATGAGGGCGAGCTCCGTCTCATGGGAGAGNANGGCNGCGTCCACANCGGCGGCGGCGGGGACGGTCTGNCCCTCAGAGGCCAGATTGCGCAGNAGGCTGCAAATNCGGGCGTGGGCNTACTCCACGTAGTAAATGGGGTTCTCGCTGTCCTCNCGGACGGCAAGGCCCAGNTCNAAGTCCATCTGGGTGTCGGGCTTGGCGTTGAAGAACCAGCGGGCGGCGTCCACGGGGACCTCGTCCAGCAGGTCGGTNAGGGAGATGGCNTTGCCGGTGCGCTTGGACATCCTGACGATCTCGCCGTCCCGGAGGAGCTTCACCAGCTGCATGAGGACGATGTCCAGACGGTTGGTCCCNTCCAGGCCCANAGCGTCCATGGCTCCCTTGAGGCGGGCNACGTGGCCGTGGTGGTCCGCGCCCCAGATGTTGATGACCTTGTCAAAGCCCCGCTTCTCAAATTTNTTGCGGTGGTAGGCAATGTCGGCGGCAAAGTAGGTGTAGAAGCCGTTGGCGCGGCGGAGCACGTCGTCCTTCAGATCCAGCTTGGCGATGTCCTTGTCGCTCTTTCCGGCCTTGCGGTAGTTTTCCTCCAGAATGCGGCTGGTGGCCAGCCACAGAGCGCCCTCCTTCTCGTAGGTGTACCCGGCGGCGGTGAGCTTCTCCACCGTCTCGGCCACGTAGCCGGTATTGTGGAGCTCGGACTCGAAGAACCACTGGTCATACTCGATCTTGTAGCGGCGCAGGTCGGTCTGCATCTTGGGGATGTTATGCTCCAGGCCGAACTTTGCCAGGGCGGCGTGGCGGTCCTCCCTGGAAGCGTCCCGGAAGCTGTCGCCGTGGACCTCGTAAAACGCCTGGGCCAGCTCCCTGATGTCGTCTCCGTGGTAGCCGTCCTCGGGGAACTCCACCGCGTCCTCGCCCAGGAGTATCTGGAGATAGCGGGCCTCCAGGGAATTGGCGAATTTCTCGATCTGGTTGCCCGCGTCATTGACGTAGAATTCCCGCCAGACCTCCGCGCCGCTGGCTTCCAGCACGGCGGCCAGGGTATCGCCCAGCACGCCGCCCCGGGCGTTGCCCATGTGCATGGGGCCGGTGGGATTGGCGGAGACAAACTCCACCATGATCTTCTGGCCCTTCAGGGCGTCGGAGCGGCCGTAGGCCTCGCCCTCGCTCTCCACGGCGGAGAGGACCCCGGCGTACCACGCGGGGCTGAGGCGGAAGTTGAGGAACCCCGCCCCGGCAATCTCGGCAGAGGCAAAGTAGCTGCCGGTGAGGTCCATGTTCTCCAGCAGGGTCTCAGCGATGTCCCGGGGGCGCATCTTCATGGCCTTGGCGGCAGCCAGGGCGAAGGTGGTAGTATAGTCGCCGTTGGCGGTATCCTTGGGGATCTCCACTCCGGCCCGGACGGATACGTCCGTGGGGAGCTTTCCGGCGGCGGAGGCCGCCTCGTAGGCTTTTTCGGTCAGCGCAAGGACCTGGTCCTTGGCGTTCTGAATCATGTTGATCATCTTTCGTTCTTCCTTCTTAAAAATTTATCTGTGCAGCGCACCGGAAATCTGAAATTCAAATAAGCCGCTTCAGCTTCAATTCAAAGGACGGTTTTGTCACATACTCCATATAAGTCGGCCTGCCNGNATACGCCANATATGCTTTATACCGCTCAATGACCGCAGGCGTCNGCATCAATTCCAGCGCTTTATCCTTNGCAAANTANGCTGATTCTGAATTTTCCTCGGANGGNCTCGGCGTTCCGCNTTTNGCTGTGCANATNAAGTCAAGCATTATTTTGGTNGGTATNTCTTTTACGCCGTTATAACCGGGATGCTTTCCGGTATTGGAGGAGATGCAGAACACNTCCCCNACCTCAACNTCAACGCCNGCCTCCTCCATGATCTCTCNNTTTACNGCGTCAATGACATTNTCNCCGACTTCAACNTGTCCNCCGGGAAATACCCAGCCTGCATTATGNGTTTTTACCAGGAGAATTTCATGGTTTTCGTTTTGTACAATNCCTGCNCCCGCAATGATATGCGTCGGCATNACCCANCCTGTATNNTCCATTNACCTCGTCACTTCCTTCACCCGNATCNTGAACCGGTTCTCCCCNGTGACCTGNTGGTTGACGGCNATGGTGAACACNATCTCCATCACGCCGCCCCGCTCAGTAAGCCGGTGGGCCAGCTTGGTGGTGGCGATNTCCACCACCATGGTCCCCCAGGGGGTCTCNTANAGGGAGCTGCTGCGCTCGCCCTGNTTNAACTCCATCCGGGACTGGATCATCCCCGTGCGCTCNAGCACNACCGTGTCCCCNCGGATGGTGAAGCGGGTNGTGGTGCCCTGCATCCCGGTCAGTTCCGTTTCCTCGTAGGACAGGCNGATCTCCNCNNCGTCCAGGGTCATGATCCCCTCGGTNGCCAGNTCCGTGACCTCGGGGGCGACGCTGTCGTAGGTCTGCTCCCCCCGCACAAATAAAATGATCTGTTTTTCTGTCATNTCAATATTGGGAGATNTCCACCTGTTCCACCGTTCCCCCGGCCTCCTCTCCCAGAAATAGCGANGCCAGCCGCTGNAAATTCACGGCCCNGTCGCTGGTGTANAACCGGGCGGANCCCGCCTCCCGCNNNGCCAGCGCGTCCCGCGCCGCCAGCAGGTCCCGGCAGGCCCGGGCCGCCTCGGCCCCTACGTCCACCAGCGNCNCNNCCGGCCCCATCACGCCGCCGATGACCTCCGACAGCAGGGGNTAGTGGGTACAGCCCAGCACCAGNGTGTCCACCTCCGCCNGCCGCANNGGNGCCAGGTACTCCTCCGCCACCGTCTCAATGACNACGTCGCCGGGGCGGCAGCGGCCCTCCTCCACCAGCGGCACGAACAGCGGNCAGGCCAGGGCGTGNATNTCCAGCGCCGGGTCCGAGCGNTGAAAGGCCCGCTCATAGGCCCCGCTGGTCACNGAGGCNCGGGTNGCCACCAGNCCGANCCGCTTNGAGCGGGTCAGCGNCGCCGCCCGCTCCACGGCGGGCTCCACNACGCCGATCACNGGCATATCGCTCTCCGCCNGCAATTCCTCCAGGCAGTTGGTGCTGACGGTNCCGCAGGCGATCACCACCGCCTTGAGNTCAAAGGTNCGCAAAAACCGCATATCCTGCCTCGCGTATTGCAGCAGGGTCTCCCNGCCGCGGTTGCCNTAGGGGACACGGGCGGTNTCGCCGAAGTATATAATNTTCTCGGAGGGCATCAGCCGCCGGAGCTGCCGCACCGCGGTCAGGCCCCCCAGTCNGGAGTCAAANACGCCNATGGGGCGCTGATTCAAGAGAAACGCCTCCTTATATCCNCCGCCGGGGCGGCAAAAGGCCCGNCCAGACGGCGTTCAACNCCTGTGAATACAGGTTCTTACTATTGTACTATGATTTATCCCGGATAACAAGTAAAATTTTGGGCTTTTTGCCCTGTATTTTCTGTGGAATTTTTCACGNCTTTCTGCTATACTGTGCTTACTGACGTTTAGACGCCGAACAGACTCTAAGGCATTGGGAGGAGGTCTTATCATGGACGTGCGCATGACGGAAAAACAGTTCCGCCGTCTGCTGGATCTGGTGTACATAGGNAACTGGGTGCTCAACTCCACCCGCGGGGACGACAGAATCCGGGATTACGACCAGGTGGAAAGCCTGCTGTTCTCCCACTGCCTGGACCACGGCATGGCNCCCCTGGTGGAGCTGTACAACGGGGAGATCATCCCCTCCCGGGCCTTTGCCGAGGGCGGCATCCACGAGGCCATCATGGCCTACGAGGATGTGACGTTTTTNGAGATCCTGGCNGAGGANCTGGCCCTCCGGGATCTGGACGCCGAGCGGGCCACGGAGGAAAATTACGACGAGGTCATGGACCGGATGGANCAGTACATGGGCGAGTTTGAAGCCCACGGAACGGACCATATCAGCGTGGATCTGGAATAATNNGTGCAGGCGGCGGGATCTGNCGNTCCCGCCGCCCGCTGTTTTGCGGANAGTGATTCTGTCGATTCCGCNTTGCCGGTNTGACGAAANTTTGTGGATNTTTTACACAAAAGAAGCTTGCANTTTTTGGTGNAAAGTGCTATATTGCAAGCTGTTCTNTTTTNGAATCCTGAATGCNTAAANGAGGTAACATTATGGAAATCCTGGTTTCTTTATCCATTGCNCTGGTGGGCGGNCTGCTGATGTCCCGCCTTGCCAANAAGCTGAACCTGCCGGCGGTGACGGCCTATCTGGTGGCCGGACTGCTGCTGGGNCCCTACTGCATCGGCCGGCTGGGCCTGACGGGCGTCGGGTTCAATACGCCNNAGGCCGTCGCGNGNCTGGACATCATCTCCCAGACCGCCCTNGGCTTCATCGCCTTCACCATCGGCAACGAGTTCCGGCTGGANCAGCTCANNCACATGGGCAGGCAGGCCATCACCGTGGGCATCGCCCAGGCGGTATTCACCACCGCCCTGGTGGACGCGGCCCTGNCGGCGCTGCACTTNATCAATCCCAGCCTGATCTCCGTCTCCTCCGCCATCACCCTGGGCGCGATCGCCGCCGCCACCGCTCCNGCGGCCACGCTGATGGTGGTGCGCCAGTANAAGGCNGACGGCCCGCTGACCAAGCTGCTGCTGCTGGTGGTCGCCATNGACGACGCGGTGGGNCTGGTGCTGTTCTCCGCCTCCTTCGGCGTGGCCTCCGCNCTGGAGAGCGGGTCCATCAGCATCGTCACCGTACTGGTGGAGCCCCTCATCGAGATCCTNCTCTCCCTGCTGCTGGGCGGCGCGGCCGGATGGGTCCTGTACCGGGTGGAAAAATANTTCTTCTCCCGCAGCAAGCGCCTGTCCATCTCCATCGGCTTCGTGCTGCTGACCGTGGGGCTGTCCATGGCGGAGTTNGAGGTGGGCGGCNTCCGNTGCGGATTCAGCCTGCTGCTGGTGTGCATGATGACCGGCACCNTATTCTGCAACATCTGCGACTTCTCCGAGGAGCTGATGGGCAGNGTGGACAGCTGGACGGCTCCGCTGTTCGTGCTGTTCTTCGTGCTGTCCGGCGCGGAGCTGAATTTGCAGGTGCTGTCCAATCCCCTGGTGCTGCTCATCGGCGTGGTCTATATTATTTTCCGCTCCATCGGCAAATATCTGGGCGCTTACGGCAGCTGCGCCGCCACCGGATGCAGCGAGAGCATCAAAAAACATCTGGGCATTACCCTGCTTCCCCAGGCCGGCGTGGCGCTGGGCATGGCGCTGACCGCCCAGCAGCTGGCGGACGGCACGGTGGTGCGCAGCGTAGTGCTGTTCTCCGTGCTGGTCTATGAGCTGGTGGGACCGGCGCTGACCAAACGCTCCCTCATCGCCGCCGGCGAGATCAGAACCGAGGGCCGGACCAACGCCCGGAAGAAGAATACACCCAAAAAGCCCCTCAAGCTGGGCGAGTAACCCCTCACATATACGGGTAAATTCCCCAAAAACCGCTTTTCCAGGTGCAACAAATCCCCTTTTTGTGTGAAACTATAGGTACTTCACACAAAAGGGGGATTTTCTTATGCAGATTTCGGAAAACGGCGTGCAGCAGTTCGCGGACCGCCTGGAGCGGGAGGGGCGCAGCCGGGGCACCGTTGAAAAATATCTCCGGGACGTACAGCGGTTCGTCCTCTGGCTGCATGGCCGGGAACTGACAAGGGAGCTGGCCGCCGCCTGGAGGGAGCATCTGGTGCAGAGCGGCTACGCCCCGGTGACCGTCAACTCCATGCTTTCCGCCGTCAACCATTTCCTCCGGTTCGCGGGCCGGGAGGATTGTAAAATCAGATTTCTGCGCATCCAGCGGCGGGTCTTCCGGGAGCAGGACAGGGAGCTGACGCGGGCGGACTACCGCCGCCTCCTGGACGCCGCGGGAAATCAGGGCAGAGAGCGCCTGCATCTGCTGATGGAGACCATCTGCTCCACCGGCATCCGGGTATCGGAGGTCCGGTATATCACCGTGGAAGCCGCCCGGCAGGGCAGGGCGGAGATCACGCTGAAGGGCAAGATCCGCACCATCCTGCTGCCGTCCAGGCTGTGCCGGAAGCTGCTGAAATACGCCCGGGCGCAAAAGACCGCCTCCGGCGAGATCTTCCGCACCAGAAGCGGCAAATCCCTGTCCCGCGGTCAGATCTGGCGGGAGATGAAGGACCTGTGCGAAAGGGCGGGGGTGGCACGTTCCAGGGTCTTTCCCCACAACCTGCGGCACCTGTTCGCTACGCTTTTTTACGGGGCCTGCCGGGACATTGTAAAGCTGGCCGACATCCTGGGCCACAGCTCTGTCAATACGACCCGCATCTACCTCATGACCACCGGCGCGGAGCATGCCCGGCAGCTGGAGCGGCTGGGGCTGGTCATATAAAAATTCGGCGGAATTGACAAAATACATATTTCGTCAATAATAACCGCATAACAGCGGGCCGCAAAACGCAGATTGCTTTACAATCATTATAGCACAATCGGCAAATAAAGAAAGTCTGTTCCTTTAAAATCAGCGAAATCACGAAAAGAGCACAAAAAACCCGGGGCCTGGAAATTTCCTTTTTTTCAGGCCCTTGTTTTCGTGCTCTTTTTTGTTAGAAATTTCCAGCTGTTTTTGCTGAATCGGCGGTCTGTTGACAAAATATGTATTTTGTCAACAGAGAGGAGAGTCCGGCGAATCATGGGACACTCAGGCAAAAAGCTGGACCTGACCGGGCAGCGATTCGGGAAACTGACCGCGCTGCATCCGGCGGAGAATATCGGAAGCCGGACAACGTGGCTCTGCCAGTGCGACTGCGGGCGGCAGGCGGTCGTCATGACCCGGTACCTGCGCAGCGGCTGCACCGTCAGCTGCGGCTGCACGTTTCCCGAGGCGGGACCAAACGGGGGGCTGAACCTGACCTATGTAGACGGCACCTGCGTGGAGATGCTGCGGGCAAAGACGGTCCGGAAGAACAATACCAGCGGCGTGCCCGGCGTGGACTGGCGGTCAGACAAACGGACATGGCGCGCAATGATCTGCTTCAAGGGCAAACGGTATTATCTGGGCAGCTACAGCCGGTTCGAGGACGCGGTACGGGCCCGGAAGCGGGCGGAGGAAAAGTTCCACGACAATTTTCTGCGTGAATTTGCCACGGCGGCCCCTCAGGACGCCAACGGCTGATTCAAATATGGAAGGGCTGATCAGATCAACATGCGCGTGAACCGATTCGGTCCTTTCAAATAAAAAAGGAGGGATATGCATGAGCATGAGAGACGCTCCACCCTGGGCGGGGCCTGCCGTCAGGAACGCCGATGGCGGCAGGCTGATCCGGTAAAGGCGTATCGGCAAACCATTGGAAACGATGGGACGGCAAAGCTACGGGACTAAGGCGCGGAAAATCCCAAGATCCGCGCTATGTTCGCCGGGTTGCAACTTTAGCAAAATACCGGAAACGGTATGACGCAAAGCTTGGGGACTAAGGTGCGCATACGCGCGCTACGTCAGCCCGGCCGCCGGATACTTTGCATCCGTTTATATGCAAAGAAAGGAAGATCATATCAATGAAAAACTTTAAAAACATTGGCAGGCGCAGCCTGTCTCTGCTTCTGAGCTTCGTGATGTGTCTGAGCATGCTGCCCGGGACCGCCCTGGCCGAGGACGACCACGACCACGGCTCGGAAGCAACCGCCAAGTTTGTTTGTCAGCACGGGGACCCGGATCACGAAGTCCTGTCCGTAGACGATCCCGTTGATATGGGTTGTATGGTCGGGATGATGTCCTATGTGAATTGGACGTGCGGAGGCAACTGGGTTAAAACAGGTAACTCTAACACCCATTACTGGTACGACGATGATCCGGATCAGGTGCAAACTCCCGTTCTCACCTGCGGAGACTACTATCAGTACCTGGAGTGCGGGAATGGCTGCGGCGCAACGAAAAACGTGGGCGTGCTTCAGACTGGAACCGGAGCGCATAACTACGTGAATGGTGTATGCGCTTGCGGAACCAAGGACCCGGATTTCACCGAGCCCACCGAGCACGAGCACGACTTCTCCTCTTGGGGAACTGATGGTAATCAAGGGCATTACAAAGTTTGTGCGTGCGGCGTGAAGGGCGAGCTCGAGCAGCACAACGTACAGGACAGCAACAAAGTAAAGCGTAACCCTGCAACCTGTACCGAGGCGGGTAATCAGGCGTATTACTATTGCCCTGTTTGCGACCATTACATCGTTGATGGTGGAACAGATGCGGGTGTGTTCGAGAAAGACGAGTGGATCATCCCCGCCAAGGGCCACGACTACGCTGCCAAGTGGAACTGGGCTGATGATTATTCTTCCGCTACTGCTACTCTGACCTGCAAGAGCACCAATATGGGTGTTAAGTGCACTGACACGCAGGAAGTAAAAGCCACCATTGAAGTTAATGGCGAGGTCAATACCACGACCTGCGAGGCCAAAACCATCACCTATAAGGCAAAGGTGACCTACACGGACGTAACCGGGAAAGTGCATAACTTCTCTGATGAGCGGACGAAGACTGAGCAGGGTACTGGCAGCCACAAGATTTTCATCTCTCAGGTTGACTGGATCGCAGAGGACGATGTCAGTTGTGAGCAGCCGGTGGAGGTCAAAGGTACCCGCAAGTGCACGCTTTGCAACTATGTGGAGTATCCGGTATCTCCTACATCGCTGACTTCAAGCGACAACGGAACGGAGACGACCTACACGGCGACCTTCGCTTTCCTCGTTGAGAACAAACTTGTCGAGTACACTTCCAAGAAGACCTATGCGAACAGCGCTTTCGAGCACGATTTCGTTGAGATCGAAGCTGAGAGCACTGAAGGCACCTGCCTCGAAAACGCTAAACACGTCTACAAGTGCTCTGTCTGCGATAAGATCGAGACGGAGGACGGCGATCTTGGCAACCACAGCCTGACCCTTGTCCCGGCTAAGGCCGCTACCTGCGGCGAGGCTGGTAACAAGGAGTACTGGGAGTGCGAGTACTGCCACAAGAAGTTCGCGGACGAGGACGGCACTACCGAGATTGAGGATGTGGCCATTTCCGCCACCGGCGAGCATACCTACTCACTCGTTCTGGGATCGGCTACTTGGACCTCTCCGAGCTGCAAAGATGACCCGACCGCCATTGCTGACCTCAGGTGCGATGTTTGCAAGCGCATCTTTAAGAATCAGCCGTCTGTGCGTGTCAAGAAATTCGCAGATGACGGGACACAGTCCACGTATTTTGCGTACTGGAATGACAACGAGCTTCTAAGCGCCCTCGGAGTGTTCGACAACTCCAAATTCGAGCACCAGTTCAAGGAGACCGAAGCCAAGGTGCCCGCCACCTGTGTGACCGAAGGTAAGACCGCTGTTCTGACCTGCACGGTCTGCGGTAAGACCGAAGGCGGCGAGACCATCCCCGCCACCGGCCACAACATGGTGGAGACCGCGGCCGAGGTGCCCGCCACCTGCGTGGCCGCCGGTAAGACCGCTGTTCTGACCTGCGCCAATGGCTGCGGCAAGACCGAGGGCGGCGAGACCATCCCCGCTACCGGCCATGCGTACAAGGTGGAGTGGACGTGGGTAACGACTTGCGTCAGCGCAACGCCGACCGCACACGTCTCCTGCACCACGTGCGGCCTTGCTTATGACTATGACAAGGAGATTACCCTCACCGGAGTACAGGAGACCCCGGACAGCACCGTAAAGACATTCCTGGCCGGGATTGTTCTGGACGATGGCAACGTCTACCAGAGCAAAGCCTCCTCCACCGGTCACAATTTCAGCGGCGAGCTTGCAGCGATTGACGGCGAGTATCACGGCACGAAGTGCGTCAATCCCAATTGTGACGAGGTCGAAAAGCAGGCGCATAACTTCAACCTCTGGACGAGCGTGACCGAAGAGGATGGCTGCATCCCCGCGCATGCTATGAAGTCCACCTGTGAGGACTGCGGTTATGTGAAGTACAACACTACGGTCAACGAGCACAGCTGGACTCTGTATGACCAGGGCACCGATGACGTCCACTATGTCAAGTGCGCGAACTGCGGCCGTGTCGACACGCTGCGGAGCAGTGCGCACAGTTGGAATGCCGGCGTTGTGAAGGTTCCCGCTACCTGCACCAGCCCCGCCAAGTACGAGTTTACTTGCGGTGACTGCGGCAGGACCAAGGTTGAAACCGCCGGCGAGGCCCTGGGCCACGACTATGGCGCCTGGACCATCACGACGGCTCCTACCGAAACCGAACAGGGTGTGGCTACCCGCGTGTGCGGCAACAATCCGCAGCATGTCGAGACGCTGACCCTGCCCCGGCTGGGCACTCTCGATAAGCCCTGGGACGGCTGGACCGTTACCCTCAAGACTGCGGCCACCTGCACCACGAAGGGTGTGAACACCTGGACCTACAGCCAGAGCGGGACTCCTGTCCTCAGCCTGGATGTCGAGTTCGACGCTCTCGGCCACAACTTCAAGGTCGAGTGGGATTGGGATGGCTTCTCCTGCATTTCCGATACGATTGACGCCGAGTTTACGTGCCAGAGAGACGGATGCGATGAAAGTTTTCCTGTCGGTCGCATTAATGATATCACTCTGATCGGGGAAACCTCTCACGACATGACGTTTACTGCGCAAACGAAATGGGAAGGCAAGGTCTACACGGATACCAAGACTATCTCCATCTCCAAGTATCATAACGTCAAGGGCACTGATCCTTATGTGAACCTTGGCGCGACTCACGCTCAGAAGTGCGCTGACTGCGGCAAGTCTTTCAACGAGTCTGCGCACACCTACTCTGAGGATTGGACGGAGCAGGGCACCGGCCACGTTCATAAGTGCACAGCCTATGGCTGCGACGCAATGGACAGCCGGGAGAGTCATGAGTACACTTGGACGCTGACCAAGGAGCCTACCGCCAACGAAGACGGCACGGCCATCGGCATCTGCGGCAAGTGTGGTCACGAGATCACCAAGTCCGTTCCTTTCCCCAGCGAGAATGACGGCGTGTGGACGTATTTCGCCACCGCGTCTAAGTCCGCTACCTGCGAGGACGAGGGCTATGATGTCTATCGCTCCATTTACGGCGAACTCAAAGTGACCGTAAAGGCGCTGGGTCACGATCTGACCGAGGTTGCCGCCAAGGAGCCCACCTGCACCGAGGATGGCAACGTGCGCTACTATGTCTGCAACACCTGCGGCAAGTACTTTATCGGTACTCGCGAGGTTACCGCTGAGGACGTAGTTCTCAACAAGACCGGCCACGATCTGACCGAGGTTGCTGCCAAGGAGCCCACCTGCACCGAGAACGGCAACGTCCGCTACTATGTCTGCGAGACCTGCGGCAAGTTCTTTATCGGTACCCGCGAGGTTACCGCTGAGGACGTAGTTCTCAACAAGACCGGCCACGACTACGGCAATGCCACCTGCACCAAGCCCGCTACCTGCTCTCGCTGCGGTAACACCACCGGCGCGGCTCTTGGCCACACTGTGGTAATTGACAACGCTGTCGCTCCTACCTGCACCGCCTCCGGCCTGACTGAGGGCTCCCACTGCTCCGTCTGCGGCGAGACTATCGTTCCTCAGACGACTGTTGACGCTCTCGGCCACACTGCGGTAGTCGACAACGCTGTCGCTCCTACCTGCATCGCCACTGGCCTGACTGAGGGCTCCCACTGCTCCGTCTGCGGCGAGATTATCGTTCCTCAGACGACTGTTGACGCTCTTGGCCACACTGCGGTAGTCGACGCCGCTGTCGCTCCTACCTGCACC
>JAAVHF010000058.1 GCA_014799845.1 Oscillibacter sp.
CGGGTGAAGTACAGGTTGAACAGGGTAGAGCCGTCCGGCTCGATGGTGAGGCCCGCGTTCTCCTCAGCAGTCTTGGAACTGTTGAAGGTAAACTGGCCCTTATCATCGCCGCTCAGCAGATTGTTCAGCTTGTTCACATCGCCCGCAGCGGTAGCGGAGCTGCCCACGGTGCCGTTCGGGATCGTCTCGCTGCCCGCGTAGGAGTACCCAGCGTCGTCAGCGTTCTCAATCCAGTACTGCACGGTGTAGCTGGCCGTACCCGGATTCCAGTGGGCGTAGAAGACCGTGCCTGCCGCAACATTGCGGAAGTCAGCAGCACTGCCGCCCTCGGCCGCCGTGTACCAGCCGGCGAAGGTATAGCCCAGGCGGGTGGGATCAGCGGGCGCAGTGACAGCGCCGTTCTCGATCTTCGCCTTGCCGGAACCGCTCAGCTTGCCGCCGTTGGCGTCAAAGATGGCGAACTCGGCCTTCGCGGTAATCGCTGTGACGGTCACATCGCTCCTTACCTTATCAGCGGGCAAACCGTCCCACTCAACCAGGGTTTCGTCAGCCGCGAGGCCGTTGGCCTCATAAGCCGCGGTGGCCGCGTCCACATCCACCGGCATCAGGGGCATGCCTTCGAGGACCTCCGCGGTGTAGTACACCGTACCGCTTTTGTCAGCGAAATAGACGTGGTAGACCGTCCTATACTGGGCCACAACCTCAATGGTCTCAGTCTTAACAACGGTCACAGGACCTGCGGTTACCTCCCGGTCCCAGCCCAGGAACATCTGGTTCTGGGTAGAAGGCACGGCGGGAATCTGAAGCTCGTCGCCGTCTTTCAGGACCTGCGTGCTGATCACCTTACCGTTCGCAATGAACACGTAAGTGGCCAGCGCGGGCCGGTCCTCGTCATCCTCAGAGGGCTCGGCGTCTTCTTCATCGGTCACGTCGGCGTCATCGGTCATGTCGTCAACGACAGGCTCCGCGGCGTCGCCGTCCGTGTCGCCCTCTTCAAGGGCGGGGTCAGGGATCTCGTCGGTAACGGGATCGTCGGACGTCTCGCCGGGTACTTCGATCTCGTCAACAACGGGAATGGTTTCGTCATCCGCCAGCTCCGCCGCCATAGCGGTGGTGGGCAGAAGACTCATGCACATTGCCAGGACAAGGAACAGGGCGAGTCCGCGCTTGCTAAGGTTCTTCAAAATCTTCATTGCAATCAATTCTTCCTTTCTTTGCAAGATTTGTTCGGATGCAAAGGATCCGGCGGCCGAACGAGCATGCGCCGCTGAAAGCGCGGCGTTTAGCCTCTGGCTTTGCGTCCCGGTGTTTCCACCGGTTTGCCGGCTGCAGCCGAACGAGCATAGGACAAAAATAGTTCATCCGTAGGACAAAAAAGTTCATCCGTTAGCCTCTGGCTTTGCGCCCCATGGTTTCCCATGGTTTGCCAAAATATCACGCAGGTAAAAAATTGTTTGCGGCTTGCCCAAATTCTCGGGTTCCGCATTCAAAATATGCGGACCGTCTTCTGTCCGTTTTCTTCCCGTTCCAACGCCCAATGTGCCAGACGCGGAAACGGCCGGAAGGGTTCGCCCATCCGGACGCCCACCACCCATGGGCCCTCCTTTCTTTCAGATTTGCCGGGGAAACGCGCGCCCTCCCTCCGGCGCGGTATGCCGGGTCTGCGGATGCGCGCTGGACCGTATGTTTTCAAATCAGAGATTCGTCCATACAGTCCCACGCCCATTATATCACATCCAATCTTTGGAATGCAAGTACCTGATCCTAAATTCTGCACAAATCCCAACAATAATTTGCTTGTATTTTTTGGGTCCGCGCGGTATACTGCTTTGCGGCGGCATTGGAAACCGCCGGAATCCCCGTATGCAATCTGATAAGAAGAGGTACCGCTTCCATGGAAACCACTCAGACTCCCCCCTCCCCCCAGGATATCGACGCCGCTCTGGCGGAAATCGAGCGCACGCTCGATCAGATGCTGACCCTGTCGCGGCTGTCCGCCAGCGATCTGGACCTGGACAGGGCCGCCCTGCAAAAAACGTTGGAGCGCCTGCAAAGAAAGATCGACCGCATTGCGGACGGTCTTGAAAGCAGCTGACCGCCCGGTGATCCGCTCCGCGGCGGTCCTCCCCTGCCGGGATGGCTGGTCCATCCAGCACAATGCACAAAAAAGACATTGAAATTTTAGCCAAAACATGAATTGCCGAATATGGTAAGATGTGTTAGACTATGTTTATCTTGTGAATACGTATTCTCAATGGTGAGAACATGATAACAATGACTGAAATAGCCCGTCTGACGAACGTCTCCCAGCCGACGGTCTCGCGGGTGCTGAACGGAAATCAAAACGTCGCGCCGGAAATCAGGGAACGCGTCCTGGCCTGCGCCAGGGAGCACGACTACCAGCTCAACGCCTTGGCAAAGGGCTTGCAGGGAAGCCGGACGCAGCTGCTCGGGGTGCTCGTCACCGATATTTCCAACGGCTTTTTTGCCGATCTGACAAAGCAGATTGAAATCGAGGCGCGGAAAAACGGATGCAGCATCATCCTTTTCAACAGCGACTACGATCCCGTCAAGGAGCAGGAATATCTGGATGTGGTCCGCCGGTACCGGGTGGACGGCGTACTGGCCGTTCCGATCCGGGAGACCAGCGCCGAGTGGCAGGAATACGTCAAAAAGCTGGACGTCCCCATCGTATCCGTTACACGCCGGGCCGAAAACCTCGACTCCGTCTATGTAGACCACCCGCAGGCGGGCGCCATGGTGGCGGAACATCTGCTTGCGCGGGGCTTTGAGCGGTTTCTTTTTATCGGCAAAGAGTACGACGGGAAATACGTGGGATTCCGGCAGGCAATGGCCGGCAGAGCTCCGGCCGCACAAACCGCCAATCTGGTTTATCAGGACTACGCGCAATTGCAGGACGCGCTGCGCGTCTGGCTTCAGGCCTCCGAAGCCAGAGCGGGTATATTTGCCGGAAATGACATATACGCTTTACAGGTGCTGGCCGCCCTGCGGGGCCTGGGCGTTTCCATTCCGGCGGAGGCTGGCGTCATTGGTTTTGACAACACCTCTACGGGCCGCTACCTCACCCCCCAGCTGAGCAGCGTATCACAGCCCATTGAACTGATGGCGCGGGAAGCTGTTTCACGGCTGATGTACCGGATCGAACACCCCGGCCGGCATCCGGCGCTGGATCTGCCATTGCAGGCGTCGCTTGCCGCCAGAGAAAGCTCCTGAAAAGGACAACGAGCGTTGTCCTTTTTCTCCGGAAAGATATGAATACGTATTCTTTTCTTTTTGCTTGCTTAGAATACGTATTCAGCATTAAATTGGCTTTTCCCCTGTGGGGAGCAAATAAATTTTAGGAAGGGATTAAAGAGTATGGATTACGCAAAAGTTGCTCAGCAGATCTACGAAAAAGTCGGAAAGAAAGAAAACCTCGTTTCCGCCGCCCACTGCGCCACCCGCCTGCGGCTGGTGCTGGCGGACAACGCCAAGTGCGACGCCAAGGCGGTGGAGGACATCGACGGCGTCAAGGGCGTGTTCAGCGCCTCCGGCCAGCTCCAGATCATTCTGGGCACCGGCACGGTGAACAAGGTGTATGACGAATTTCTCGCCATCTCCGGCCTGTCCGCCGCCAGCAAAGAGGACGTGAAAGCCGCCGCCGCCGCCAAGCAGCCCCTGCCCAAGCGGATGATCAAGACCCTGGGCGATATCTTCGTGCCCATCATCCCCGCCATCGTGGCCAGCGGCTTCCTCATGGGCATCATGGAGGCTCTGACCTTCATGGTGAACAAGGGCTTCCTCAACATCGACACCACCGGCTCCATCTATGTTTTCGCCAACCTCTTCGCCAACACCGCCTATACGTTCCTGCCCATCCTCATTGCCTTCAGCGCCGCAAAAGCGTTCGGCGGCAACCCCTATCTGGGCGCGGTCATCGGCATGATCATGATCCACCCCAATCTGCAGAACGCCTGGACGGTGGCAACCGAGGGCGTGCTGCAGACCCAAAGGGTCTGGTTCGGCCTGTTTGAGGTCAACATGGTTGGCTATCAGGGCAGCGTCATCCCGGTGATCATCGCCGTGTGGGTGATGTGCTTCATTGAGAAGCGCCTGCATAAGATCGTCCCCGCTATGTTCGACCTGTTTGTCACCCCTCTGGTCAGCGTCTTCGTCACCGGTTACCTGACCCTGTCCATCATCGGGCCCATCTTCTCCTTCGTTGAGCACAACATCATTGACGGCATCCAGGCCCTTATCGCGCTGCCCCTGGGCATCGGCTCCCTGGTCATGGGCGGCCTGTACTCCACCACCGTCGTCGCCGGTATCCACCATATGTACACCGTCATCGACATGGGCCAGATCTCCCAGTACGGCATGACCTACTGGCTCCCCCTGGCCTCCGCCGCCAACATCGCCCAGGGCGCGGCCTGCCTGGCCGTGGCTCTAAAGACCAAGACCCAGAAGACCAAGTCCGTGGCCCTGCCCTCCGCCCTCTCCTGCTTCATGGGCATCACCGAGCCCGCCATCTTCGGCGTGAACCTGCGCTTCTTCAAGCCCTTTATCTGCGGCGCTATCGGCGGCGCGGCGGGCGCCATGTACGCCTCTCTGGTGGGCCTGGGAGCCACCGGCACCGGCGTGACCGGTATCTTCGGCCTGCTGCTGTGCCTCCATGATCCCATCAACTACATCATCATGTTCGCCATCGCCGCCGGCGTGGCCTTCGCGCTGACCTGGGTGTTCGGCTACAAGGAAGAAGCTCCCGCGCAGAAAACCGCTCCCGCTCCTGCCCAGCCCCTCCCCTCCATCACCTGCCAGCCCGGCGAGGTCTATGCGCCTGTTGCCGGTACGGTCATTCCCTCCGAGGAAATTCCTGACGAGACCTTTGCCGCCGGCGTCCTGGGCCAGGGCGTGGGCATCCAGCCCGCGGACGGCATGGTCGTGGCTCCCTTTGACGGCGAGATCTCCTCGGTCACCGACACGCAGCACGCGGTTGGCATCTCCTCCCCCGACGGCATGGAGTTGCTCATCCACGTAGGCGTGGACACGGTTGCCATGAACGGCGANGGCTTCCAGTGCTTCGTCCAGGAGGGCCAGAAGGTCAAGGCCGGCGAAAAACTGATTGCCTTTGACCGGGCCAAAATCGCCGCCGCCGGACATCCCGACGTCGTGGTGGTGCTGGTGACCAACGCCGACGACTACGANAANCTGACGATCCAGACCGGCAGCTGCAAAGCTCTGGACAAAGTCATCCGGGTCTGATACAATCAGAGNNTANTNTTNNCCCGGNNATATCCCGCCGCAAAACAGGAAGGAGTGTGTGGACCATGAGAANAAGCNNAAAAAGTCCCNCGAANGNNGGACCGGNTCCCGNCGCGAAAAAANCATCACATTTTGANCGCCGTCTGGCNCGGCACTACGACGAACTGAAATGGCTCTACTGCGAGCTGTACCACAATGATACCCAGGCTTTTGAATATTTCCTGGATATGCTNCGCCGCTGCTGGAAGGAGCGCAAAACNGCCCTCCGNAGGCAGGANGCCAAACGNGAGGCGGACCCCNNCTGGTACCGCCNCCGCGATCTGCTGGGCANGATGCTCTATGTGAACGCCTTCGCNGGAAATCTCNGCGGCGTAGAGAAGAAGCTGCCCTANTTGCAGGAATGCGGCGTCAATTANCTCCACCTGATGCCCCTGCTNCAAAGCCCCANGGGCCGCAGCGACGGCGGNTACGCGGTATCCGANTTCCGGTCCGTCCAGCCCGAGCTGGGCACNATGGNGGACCTGGAAGCGCTGGCGGACGCCTGCCGGAANGGCNGGATCTGCCTGTGNCTGGANTTCGTCATGAACCACACCAGCGAGGATCATGAGTGGGCCAGNAAGGCCAGGGCCGGAGANCCGGGATNCCGGGACCGCTACTTNTTCTATGACAGCTGGGATATTCCACGGGAATTTGAGAAGACGGTTCCCCAGGTCTTCCCCACCACCGCGCCGGGAAGCTTCACCCAGCTGGACAACGGCCAGATCGTCATGACCAATTTCTACCCCTACCAGTGGGATCTGAACTACGCCAATCCCACGGTATTCAACGACATGACGGAAAACCTCCTCTACCTGGCAAACCGGGGCATCGACGTGATCCGGCTGGACGCTACGCCCTATATCTGGAAGGAACTGGGCACCTCCTGCCGCAACCTGCCCCAGGTCCACACCCTGTCCAGGATGCTGCACATGGCCTGCGAGATCGTCTGCCCCAGCGTTCTGCTGCTGGGCGAGGTGGTCATGGAGCCGGTCAAGGTGGTCCCCTACTTCGGCACCACGGAAAAGCCCGAGTGCCACATGCTCTACAATGTGACCACCATGGCCTCCACCTGGCACACGCTGGCCACCGGAGACGTGTCCCTTCTGAAACGGCAGATGGAGGCCGTCTGCTCCCTGCCGAAGGAATTTACCTTCCTGAACTATCTCCGCTGCCACGACGACATCGGCTGGGGCCTGGATTACCCCTGGATGCGGGAGCGCTTCGGCACCGATGAGGTCGCGCATAAAAAATACCTCAACGACTGGTTTACCGGCAAATGGCCCGGCAGTGACAGCCGGGGCGAGCTCTACAACGACGACCCCCGCCTGGGAGACGCCCGCCTGTGCGGCACCACCGCCTCCCTGTGCGGCACGGAGGCCGCCGTCAATGAGGAGGACCCCTTCAAGCTGGAGCGGGCCGTCTCCTGCGATCTGACCCTCCACGCCTGGATGCTCTCCCAGAGCGGCATCCCCGTGATCTACAGCGGGGACGAGATCGGGCAGCTGAACGACTATACTTACCATCAGGACGGCGAGAAACGGGACGACAGCCGGTACGTTCACCGGGGGAATTTCCAGTGGGACCTGGCCGAGCTGCGGCAGGACCCCTCCACCCGCCAGGGCAAGCTGTTCCAGGGGCTGCGCCGTCTGGAACAGCTGCGGGCAGCGGAGCCCTGCTTTGACGCGGACGCCGACGTATGGGTGGAGGACAGCGGAAACGCCCACGTCCTGGCGCTGTGCCGCCGGAAAGGAGCGCGGGAACTGGTCTGTCTGTTCAATTTCAGCCGGGAGTTCGCCCATGCCGGGGTAAACCGGGAAGGAAGCTATACCGAGCTGATGTACGGCGTCCGCCACCAGCAGATCGCGGACGTGGAACTCTATCCCTGCGGTTTTGCGTGGCTGCTGAAGGAGGAACAGGAGGCGGACGGCTGATGAAGATCCTCTACATGGGCACTGCCGCCGCCGAGGGCTGGCCCGGTTTGTTCTGCTCCTGCCCTGTCTGCTCCCACGCCCGGAAAACGGGCGGGAAAAACCTGCGCACCCGCACCCAGGCCCTGCTGGACGGCAGCCTGCTCATTGATTTCCCGCCGGATTCCTACAGCCACGCCCTTCGCTACGGCCTGAATCTGGGGGACGTCCATACGCTGCTGGTCACCCACAGCCATATGGACCACTGGTTCCCCACCGACCTCATCCACCGGAACGAGCACTTCGGCCACGGGGCCCAGGGCGTACTGGACATCTATGGCAACGAGGCGGTGGAAAAGGCCTTCTACGACCATATTCTCATCGACCGTTTCAAGACCCATCCNATTGACGGCGTGGTACGCTTCCACGCCACCCACGGCGGCGATCAGATCCATTCCAGCGGCTGGGATATCACCGCCGTCCCCGCCGACCACGACAAGCGCGAGGAATGCCTGGTCTATATCTGCAAAAAGGATGGAAAAACCGTATTCTACGGACACGATACCGGCTGCAATCTCAGCCCGGAGGCGTGGGCCATGCTGTCCCGGGAGCGGTTCGACCTTGTCAGCCTGGACGCCACCATGGGGCAAAAGACCATCGGCGGCTATCACATGGGCCTGCCGGATGTGGAGCTGGTGCTTCACAAGCTTACGGACATGGGCTGCGTGGACGGCCGCACNGTGAAGGTCATCAATCATTTCAGCCACAACGGCGGAATGACCCATGACGACCTGACCGCCTGGGGCGCTGAACGCGGGATTCTGGCGGCTTACGACGGTATGGAAGTGGAGTTCTGACCGGAAAACAACCGCATGCGTCAATCCCCAGCAAAAAAGCCGCACNCCCGTCTCATCAATTTGAGTGCAATAACGACAAAACCACCGGCCAGGCCGGTGGTTTTGTCGTTATTNANCTGCGCCGTCAGATATTGCCGACCACTGCGGTAACCAGCTGCTTGAACTGGGCCGCCACGCGGTCTGCCGTCTCCTGAACCTCCTTGTGGTCCAGCGGCTGCGTGGACATCCCGGCGGCCATGTTCGTAATGCAGGAAATACCGCAGATCTCCATNCCCATGTGACGGGCGGCCATTGCCTCGCAGGCGGTGCTCATGCCCACCGCGTCGCCGCCCCAGATGCGGCACATCCGCACCTCGGCAGGGGTCTCATAGCTGGGCCCNGTGAGCTGGACATAGACGCCCTCCCGCAGNGGNATNTTCAGCTTTTCCGCCNCCCGCTTCACGATCTCCCGCATNCGCAGGCTGTACACCTCGCTCATATCCGGGAACCGGGGNCCCAGCTCCTCCGCGTTGGGCCCAATCAGNGGNCTGGGAACNCCGGTGGTGATATGGTCCGTCAGCANCATGAAGTCGCCGGGCCTGAAGTCCGGGTTCACACCGCCCGCCGCGTTGGTCAGNACCAGCTTNTTCGCCCCCATCAGNCCCATCAGCCGNGTGGGCAGGACCACGTCCTGCATGGGATAGCCCTCATAGTAGTGGACTCTCCCCTGCATNATGACCACCGGTACGTCCTGCACCCGGCCAAATACGAAACGNCCCTTATGCCCCGCCACGGTAGAGGTGGGAAAGCCCGCGATCTCCGTATAGTCNACNGTNTGCTCAATGGCNATCTCATCGGCGTAGTCCCCCAGGCCGGAGCCCAGGATCAGGGCAACCTCGGGCTTGAAATCCGTCTTTGCCCGGACGCTCTCCAGGCAGCCTGTCAGCTTTTCATAAACTTTATTCATTGCTTTACCTCTCTCAATAGTACTTATCCGAATCCAGGTCGATCTTCTGGGACACAAGAGCCCGCAGGCCCTCATACTGCCGCCGGTCCAGAAGGATGCGGCTGCCCTCCTTGGTGATAAGCCCCTCGTCCAGGAATTTTTTCACGGCGCGGTTGACGCTCTTCACACACAGCCCGGTTTCACTGGCCAGGTTCTGACGGCTCTCTGTGACCAGCAGCCGGCCATCCCGGCCATATTGCTCAAACCGGTCTACCAGCAGCAGCGCCAGCCGGTCCGCCCCCTCCAGGAACAGGAATATCCGGCTCTGCCGCGCCTCTTTCACCAGATACTCCCCTACCAGCTTCGCCTCGTACTTCAGCGCCTGCAGATCGGAGTACATCCAATCCTCAAATTTGCTTCTGGGAAGCTTGACCACGACACAGTCCGTCACGGTGCGCAGCGTGGTCCGGTAGGTGTCCAGGTCCATGATAAATTCCATTCCCCCAAAGGCGTGGACCTTATCAAAACGCATATAGTCATAAGAAACCCCGTANACCCGGTAATCCGTGGCTTCAATGATCCCCCGGCCAATGAAGAAAATCGTATCCGCCGGATCGCCCTCCCGGATAAAAACGACGCCCTTGTCCAGTTTCTCTACCTGAAAGGTGTCCATCAGCCAGAGCGGGGCGCTCCGGAAGTAGGCCTCAAACTGTTTCTGCCGGTCCCGCTCAATGTCCTTGAGGAAGGGCAGGGCATCGTATAGGTACTTGTTCACGCGTCAACCTCCGTTTCCTCGCTGCGGCTGGGGCGCTCCGCTTAAACAAGCTTTTCCAGCAGGGATCTGCCGATNGTCCCCTCCGGCATGGCAAGGCCGAAGTTTTCCGCAATAGAGGCGCCGATCACCGCGAAGGTGTCCGCTTCCTCCAGCGCGCCGCCGCNGGNCATCTTCTTGGAATANGCCAGGAAGGGCACNTACTCCCGGGTGTGNTCCGTGCCGGTGTAGGTGGGATCNTTGCCGTGGTCCGCCGTGAGNATNAGCAGATCGTCCTCNCGCAGCNTCTCCAGCAGCACGCCCAGGTTCCTGTCAAACTTCTCGATCTCCTCNCCNTAGCCCNNCACATTCCNCCGGTGGCCCCACANNGCGTCAAAGTCCACCAGATTGGTAAAGCAGAGCCCNNGGAAATCCTTCCCGGCNATTTCAATGGTCTGCTCCATGCCGTGGACNGAGCTGTTGGAGTGGTAGGTCTCGGTGATGCCCTCNCCGCAGAANATNTCGTTGATTTTTCCGATNCCGATNACATCCAGNCCCGCGTCCTTCATGACGTTCAGGGNNGTGCGTCCGGTGGGCTTGAGGGCATAGTCNTGGCGNTTGCTGGTNCGCTTGAACTCGCCCTTCNTCTTCCCCAGATANGGCCGGGCGATGACGCGGCCCACCCGCCACTCNTCGCGGGACAGNGTGATNTCNCGGGCGATNTCGCAGCAGCGGTACAGGTTTTGCAGATCAAAGGTCTCCTCGTTGCCGCAGATCTGNAGNACNGAGTCGGCGGAGGTGTAGACGATCATNGCGCCGGTATTGATCTCCTCCTCCGCCAGNTCCTCCAGGATNTCCGTGCCGCTGGCGCTCTTGTTGCCGATGACCCGCTTGCCGCAGCGCTTCTCCAGNTCCGCGATNAGNTCCGGCGGGAANCCGGTGTCGGTNAAGGTGCGGAAGGGACTGGTGGTNTGAATNCCCATCATNTCCCAGTGGCCGGCCATGGTATCCTTGGCGTTGCTGGCCTCCGCAATGCGCATNTACCGGCCCATGGGGCGNTCCACGCCCTCCATNTCCCCGCCGGGATGCAGGTTCAGCATTCCCAGCTTTTGCAGGTTGGGGATNTCCAGCTTCCCCATNCGCTCCAGAATATGTCCAAAGGTATCCACGCCGTTGTCGCCAAACNGCGGTGANTCAGGCATNGCGCCGATCCCCAGGGAATCCAGCACAACGACGAATACCCGNTTGTACTCGCTCATATCAATCTTCTCCTTTTCCTTTCCGGCCCTCCCCGGCATGACCGGGGAGGGCCGGAANCNNTTTTTTANGCCAGGTTATTNGGCCCNAAGCCCAAAGGCAGCAGCTCNTTCAGNGTGTAGATNTCGTACCGCTCCCGNCNGGNAGCCAGAATGATCCGGAAGGTCTCCGGATCGCAGAACTCCATCATCACCTGACGGCACACGCCGCAGGGAACGGCATATTCCGTCAGCACGCCGTCCTTGCCGCCTACGACGCAGATAGCGTCGAAGGTCCGCACGCCCTCGCTGACGGCCTTGAAAAAGGCGGTCCGCTCGGCGCAGTTGGTGGGAGTGTAGGACGCGTTCTCAATGTTGCAGCCGGTGTAGATCGTTCCATTTTTGGCCAGCAGCGCGGCCCCCACCTTGAAATTGGAGTAGGGGGTATAGGAAAATTGCAGCTGCGCAATGGCGGTATCGATCATCTTCTCCACAAGCGCTTGTTCCATTGCCAGTTACCGCTCCTTTCAATAGCCGGAAGCTTCCTCATTCTTCACCAGCTTGACAATGCGGCTGGTACCCAGACGGTCAGCGCCCAGGGCGAGGAACTTCTCCGCGTCGTCCAGAGAGGAGATGCCGCCCGCGGCCTTGATCTTCACATTGGCCCCCACATGCTTCGCGAACAGTTCCACGTCCGCGAAGGTGGCTCCGCCCTTGGAGAAGCCGGTGGAGGTCTTGATATAGTCCGCGCCGGCGTTGGTGACCAGCTCGCACATCTTGACCTTCTCCTCATCGGTGAGCAGGCAGGTCTCGATGATGACCTTCAGGATCTTGTCCCCGCAGGCCGCCTTCAGCGTGCGGATCTCGTTCTCCACCAGGTCGTAGCGCTTATCCCGCAGCCAGCCGATGTTGATGACCATGTCGATCTCCGACGCGCCGTTGGCAATGGCGTCCTTCGTCTCGAACTCCTTGACGGCGGTGGTCACATTGCCGTTGGGGAAGCCGATAACGGTGCAGACGGCCATTTTCCCCTGCAAATACTCTGCCGCTTCCTTCACATAGCAGGGCGGGATGCACACGGAGGCGGTACCGTACTTCACGGCGTCGTCGCAGATCTGCCTGATCTCCGCCCAGGTAGAGGGCTGCAGCAGCAGCGTATGGTCTACATGCCCAAGAATCTCTTTGACATCCATATTGCTAAGTCTCCTCAATCTTATTTGTTTTCCTGATCGGCCCGGATCATGTTCCGGATGGCCTCCACGGCCACCTGGATAGCCCCGTCAGTATCGTGGACCACCGGGTTCTCCATGCCCAGCTTCTCCCGTTCCTGGTTGGCAACCACCATGAAGCAGGACCCGCAGCGCACCTTCAGCGCGCTGGCTACCACGAACAGCGCCGCCGACTCCATCTCGGAGGCCAGACAGCCCAGCCGCTTCCAGGCTTCCCACTTGCTGAGCAGCTCATAGCTCACCGGCTTGACCTCCGGCTCGTGCTGACCGTAGAAGGAATCCTTGCACTGGACCACGCCGGCGTGGAAATCGAAGCCCTTGGCCTTCGCCGCGGCCACCAGGGCGTTGGTGACCTCCAGGTCCGCCACGGCGGGGAACTCGATGGGAGCGTACTCCCGGCTGGTGCCCTCCATGCGGATGGCGCCGGTGGCAACCACGATGTCGCCGCTCTTCACCGGGGTCTGCATCCCGCCGCAGGTGCCGATGCGGATAAACGTATCCGCGCCGCAGCGGAACAGCTCCTCCATGGCGATGGAGGCGGAGGGGCCGCCGATGCCCGTGGAGGTGACGCTGACCTTGACGCCGTCCAGAGTGCCGGTATAGGTCACGTACTCCCGGTTATCCGCCACCAGCACGGGATCGTCAAAATACCGGGCGATCTTCGCGCAGCGCTTGGGGTCGCCGGGCAGGATGACGTAGCGTCCCACCTCGCCCGGGGCAACCTGGATATGATAGAGGCGGCTGGCGTCCTCAGAATAGTTTTTCATCGTTTTTCACCAATCCTTCCTGCAAAAGCGAAACGATCCCACATGAGGATGCGTTTCCCGTTACCGTGCGGCAGAGGCGGATACCCTCCGCACAGCGGAGCGTATCGCCCGCCGCTTACCGCTGTCCCTTGTCGTACGGAATTCCTTCGGCCTTGGGGGCTCTGGACTTCTTGGAGACGAACACCAGAACGATCAGGGAGATGATGTAGGGGAACATGTTGTACACCGTGCTGGGCAGATTCAGGGCCACCAGCGTGGGGAAACCGGTATACACGTTGGACAGGGCGCGGAACAAACCGAACAGCAGGGCCGCCAGGCCGATGTTCACGGGCTTCCACTGGCCGAAGATCATGACCGCCAGGGCCAGGAAGCCAAAGCCCGCCACGCCGTTTTCAAATTTCCACTCGCTGACGCCGGCGGTGATGTAAACCAGACCGCCCAGACCGCCCAGAGCGCCGGAAATCAGCACGCCCGCGTAGCGCATCTTATAGACGCTGATACCCACGGAGTCCGCTGCCTGGGGGTGCTCGCCGCAGGCCATCAGACGCAGGCCGAACCTGGTCTTATACAGCACCACATAGGACGCCACCAGCAGCACCAGGGTAATGAGCATGAACCAGTTGAACTCGAATTTGCCGATATTCATGAGGAAAGCCTTTTTCGCCTGACCGTAGGCGATGGTGGAGGACACGTTGTCCTTGCTCTCCGCCATGTTGATGGCGCGCACCAGCACCACGGCGGCAGCCGGGGCCAGCAGATTCAGGGCCGTGCCCACCAGGGTCTGGTCCGCCTTGAAGTGGATGGCCGCCACGCCCAGCAGCAGGGAGAAAACCATCCCCACCAGGGCGGAGGCCAGAATGACCAGAATGATCATCACGATGGACGGTACGCCCAGGGCGTACTTCATCATCAGGGCGCCGCCCAGAGCGCCCATGACCATGATGCCCTCCAGGCCGATGTTGATCACGCCGCTGTGCTCAGAGAAGCATCCGCCCAGGGCCACCAGCACCAGCACGGAAGCAAATATCAGGGTATATTGGATCAGCAGAACCATTACGCTTTGCCTCCTTTCTTCGCCTTCTCGTCCCTCTTGTCCAGCCAGCGGTTGAGCCACAGCCGGAAGAAGAGAACAAAGCCGCACAGGTAAATGATAAACGCGGAGATCAGATCAGAAATCTGGGCGCAGTACAGGCTCTTGTCCACGTACGTGCCGCCGCTGGTGATGTGCTGGATGAAGTAGGACGCAAAGATGGTGCCGATGGGGTTCAGACCGCCCAGGAAGGCGGCGGCGATGCCGTTGAAGCCCATGGCCGGCACGCTGGTCTGCTGCACCATCCACTGTTCAATCCCGGTAAGGTAGAAGATGCCCGCCGCGAAGCCCGCGAGGCCGCCGGCGATCATCATGGTCAGGATGACGTTGCGCTGCTCCTTCATACCGCAGTACTTGGCGGCGTTCTTGTTGAGACCGGTTGCCTTCAGCTCGTAACCGAACTTGGTTTTCTCCAGGACCACCCACACCACAATGGCCATGATAATGGACAGAGGCAGGCCGATGGTGACAAACTCGTTGTTGGAGAACAGCTTGTCCAGCCCCAGGCTGGGCAGCAGAGCGCCCTTGTTGCCGGTGGAAAGAGGCGTGGTATAGGGAGTGGACTGCTCCTTGACGGTGGTCAGGATCATGTTGACCGCGTACAGAGAAATCCAGTTGAGCATGATGCAGGAAATAACCTCGTTAACGTTGAAGTACGCCTTCAGCGCGCCGGAGATGCCGCCCACCAGGGCCGCGCACACGATAGCCGCCAGCAGGCACACGATCCAGGGCATTTTCAGTCCCAGAGCGAAGTACAGACACGCGCCGGCGCCCACCACGTACTGCCCTGCCGCGCCGATGTTGAACAGGCCCACCTTATAGGCGAACAGCACCGACAGCGCGCACATCAGCAGCGCGGAGGCGTTNACCAGNGTGGTGCCGAAATACTTGGTAGCNGCCGNNGCGCTGGGGTAGTACATGAAGTTCTTGATAATGGCCGTGATGGCNCCCGCCGCGCCGCTGGGATTGATGCACAGCAGCACGATGAAACCGATCAGCAGGCCCAGNANGATGCACANCAGGGACGCCAGAATGGTCTGGAACCCCGGATTGCGCAGGATGCTCTCTTTTTTCCGCAGGTCCTGACTCATGATACCGCGGCCTCCTTTCTCTTGGANCCGGCCATGTAGAGGCCCAGCTCCTCCACCGTGACGGTCTTGGGATCGAACTCGCCCACGATCTCACCCTCGTACATGACCAGGATGCGGTCGGACACGTTCATGACCTCGTCCANCTCCAGNCTCACCAGCAGNACGCCCTTNCCGGCGTCCCGCTGGGCNACCAGCTGCTTGTGGATATACTCNATNGCGCCCACGTCCAGNCCGCGGGTGGGCTGCACGGCGATNAGCAGCTCCGGGTCCTTGTCGATCTCNCGGGCAATGATNGCCTTCTGCTGGTTGCCGCCGGACATGGCGCGGGCCTTGGTAACGGGNCCCTGGCCGGAACGGACGTCGTACTGCTCGATGAGGCGGTTGGCGTACTCCCGGATNTTCTTGCGCCGGAGGAAGCCNGCNGGGCTGGTGAACTGGGGCTCAAAGTACCGCTGNAGCACNATGTTGTCCTCCAGGGAGTAGTCCAGCACCAGNCCGTGCTTATGCCGGTCCTCGGGNATNTGGCTCATGCCGGAGGTCAGCCGCTTGCGGATGGGCATNTGGGTGATGTCCACGCCGTCCATGGTNATGGTGCCGGCCTTGAGGGGCTCCAGGCCGCTCAGGCCNTAGACGAACTCCGTCTGNCCGTTGCCNTCGATGCCCGCGATGCACACNATNTCGCCCCGGNGNACCTGGAAGGACACGTTGTTCACNGCGTTNTTCTTGTGCCGCTTGGANGCNACGGTCATGCCCTTGATGTCCAGCACCACGTCGCCGGGCTTGGAGGGCTTCTTCTCCACCACGAANTTGACGTCNCGGCCCACCATCATGGCGGACAGGCTCTCCGGGGTGGAATCCTTGATNTCCACGGTGCCGATATACTTGCCCTTGCGCAGGACGCTGCACCGGTCGGCCACCTGCATGATCTCNGCCAGCTTGTGGGTGATGAACAGGATGCTCTTNCCNTCNGCNGCCAGNTTCTTCATNATGGCCATCAGNTCCTGNATNTCCTGGGGNGTCAGCACGGCGGTGGGCTCNTCGAAGATNAGGATCTCGTTGTCCCGGTAGAGCATCTTCAGAATCTCGGTACGCTGCTGCATACCNACCGTGATGTCCTCAATGATCGCGTCGGGGTCCACGGCCAGNCCGTACTTCTCCGACAGGGCGACGACCTTCTTCCGGGCCTCGTCCTTCTGGAGCAGGCCGCCNTTGGTGGTCTCCACGCCCAGAATGATGTTGTCCAGGACGCTGAAGCACTCCACCAGCTTGAAGTGCTGGTGGACCATGCCGATNCCCAGNTCGTTGGCGTCGTTGGGATCGTTGATGGTCACNTTCTTGCCGTCCTTGTGGATCTCTCCCTCCTCCGGCTGGTACAGCCCGAACAGCACGCTCATCAGCGTGGACTTGCCGGCGCCGTTCTCGCCCAGGAGGGCGTGGATCTCGCCTTTTTTCAGCTGTAAGGTGATGTTGTCGTTGGCAATGATGCCGGGGAACCGCTTGGTGATGTTCAGCATCTCGACCGCATACTCGGCCATGGCTTACACGCCTCCTTTATNATAATGATGCGAAAAATCCCTCCGGGAACGGGCAACGGGAGCGTNCGCGCTCCCGTTGCCTTTCGCGTTTGCTGCNATTGAGCTTTTCAGATTATCCCTTGATGCTGCCGTAGTCGTTGACGCTGACNGANACAGAGGGCATAGCGGTGGTATCGTTGGAGATGGTGATGCTGCCGCCGTTGATGTCCTTGACCAGCTGGAGGTAGTCCGCCTCCTGGAAGCCNTCNNCCCACTGNGTGGTGGCGCGGGGCAGCTGGACGAAGTTCTCNNCGGGATCATCGGAAACCATGCCCAGGTTCTCGATCTTGCCCACGTGCTCGCTCCACTTGCCGNCCTTGATGTCGGTGAGGACCATGTTGATGGTGGCGTCCAGNCCCTTCATGGCGGAGGTCACGGTCATGCCGGCATTGTACTCATCGATCTTGGAGGACTGGTCGGAGTCCACGCCGATGACCTTGCCGCCNACCTTGGCNGCGGCCTCAGCAGCGGAGGTGTAGATGCCGCCGCCGCAGGCGAAGACCACTTCCACGCCCAGGGAGTTGTACCAGGTATCCATAGCGGCGGTGATATCGGCGTCGCCATAGAACTGGCCGCCGTAGACNTACTCCACGGTCACATCGCCGGTGACGCCCAGCTCGGCAGCGGCCTTATCGATGCCCTGCACGTAGCCNTAGCCGAAGCGCTGCACGGCGGGNACGCTCATGCCGCCCAGGAAGCCCAGATGACGGTAGCCCAGNTTGACGGCGGCGTAGCCGGCCATGAAGCCGGAGATNTCCTCCTGGTAAACGGCNCAGTAAGTATTCTNGGTGTTGTAGTAGTCGGCCACGTTCCAGTTGGCGGGATTGTAGTCATAACCCTCGCCAACGCCCTTCTCGCAGATGTCGCCCTCGCCGCAGTCCAGAGNNATGAACTTCACATCGGAATAGTTCTTGGTCTGGGCAACCAGNGTGGCGGCGAACATGTANCCGGGCATGATGATGACGTTGGCGCCGTCNGCGGCAGCCAGATCAACAGCGGCGTTACGGGCCTCGTCGGAGTCCTTCTCGGGCTTGTAGTAGTTGAAGCTGGCGCCGTTGGCCTCGCTCCANGCCTTGGCGGTCTCGTAGGTCATCTGGTTGAAGCTCTGGTCGGTGATGTCGCCGGAGTCGGTGATCATGGCGATCTTCATGTCGCTGGANCCGCTGGAATTGCTGTCATTGTTTCCGCCGCCGCAGGCAACCAGGGACAGGACCATCAGGCNTGCCAGCAGCGCTGCAATGAGTTTCTTCATAGATGCATCCTCCTTAAATTAAAAACACTTTTGTGATGTACCGGGTNTCCCCGGTATTTCCATGCCGGAGAANTCNGCCANACCGGCTCTGTTCATATTTTAGTATGGCATACTCCGCATNTGACGTGACGGTTGCTTCTTTTCTTCCCCTCCATTTTCTCAGAGCCNTTCNAACGTGGGAATTATANCATATGTCCTCNCAATAATACAGGTCATCTGTCCTNTTTTTTNCAAAANTTTCNCATTTTGTCATAANTANACAATTTNATCATTCCACTTTTTGTGTAGTATAGACAACCCGATGCAGGTGTCCGCGGGGTAACCGTGTCCTTTTTTACCCTTCGGCCCGGACGGGAGCCGCATACGCCGCGGGTTTATCAAAGGCGCGGGCCGCGGGTTTCATTCTGGCCCGCGGCAGCGAATTTTAACAATTTAATTACAATATCCGCTTTCTGCCATAATGCCATTTGCATATTTTGTCGAATTGTGATATGATAAATTTGTAAAAAGATTTTATATGGAGGCAGGAGCGGATTATGGATAAAAAACGATGTGCACGATGCGGCAAAATATATCCTTCTTCCTACCGGACGTGTCCCTATTGTTCCGGGCAGAGCAGTGGGAGGCGCACCCGGCCCAGCAGTACGCTGGAGCAGGTCATCGCCTTTGTACAGCAGAACAAGGACCGTCTGTTTGTCATAACCACGGCTGTTTTTCTCCTCATCGCGCTTCTGGGAATCGTCCTCACACGGTGCAGCAGCGAGACGCCTCCGCCTGAAAAAGATCCAAATCCCACAGAGCAGGAAACCGACAACACGCAGGACCCGGAAACGCCTCCGGAGGTCATGGAGATATCCTCAACCGCCCTGTCCCTTCACGTGGGGGAATCCGCGCAGCTGACGGTTACCGGCGCTGCGGATACCATCATCTGGACATCCTCGGATGATGCTGTGGCAAGCGTCAGCGACGGCGTCATCAGCGCAAACGCGGCCGGTACCGCAACCATCAGCGCGGCCTGCGGACTGCAAAAGGTTGCCTGTACGGTGACGGTAACGATAAAGGAGCCGGATGTGGAGGTCTATCTGAATCGTACTGACTTTACACTGCGCGCCAACGACCCCCCCTTCCAGATGCAGGTAAAGGTGAAGGACACCAGAGCCAATTACCAGGGAACGGTCGTGTGGAGCGTTGAAGACCCAAGCGTGGCGACGATCAGCGAGACCGGTCTGGTAGAACGGGTAGGCAGGGGCAATACGACGATCACCGCTACAATGGGCGGGAAAGTTCTGAAGTGCATCGTGAGAGTTTCCTGATACAATATAATATATGTGCGGCTTGCAGCGGCAAGCCGGCAGCAAATACGGACGGAAGGCCTCCGGCAGTGGTATGCCGGAGGCCTTCGCTTCAAAAACGCGCTGAACGCCGCCTGTGCAGTTCCCTTCGCATGGCCGGTCATTGCGCTTTGACTGGCAGCTCGACCCAAAAGGTAATGAGCCCGTCCCTGCTCTCCGCCCAGATGCGGCCGTGGTGTGCGATCACAATGCTTTCCGCAATGGAGAGGCCCAGCCCGAAGCCGCCGTCCCGGCTCCGGGCCTTGTCCACGCGGTAAAACCTCTTAAAAATGTTTTTCAGTTCCTCGCCGGACAGTGGCTCCCCCGGATTGGACAGGGACAGGCGGCAATGCCGCCGCCCTGTCCGCTGGAGGCGGAGCGTGACCGAGCCGCCTGTACCGGCATATTTCTGCGCGTTGTCCAGCAGGATCTCCACCATCTGCCGGAGGCGCTGCTCACTGCCGCTGACCACAATGTCCGGCTCTATCTCTACCGACAGTTCCAGTCCCTTTTCAAAAAATACCGGCTCAAAGGGGAGCAGGGCGTTTTCAATCAAAGCGCTGTAATTTACAGGGGCGGCGCGGCTCTGCTCCCCCTCATTGTCCGCCCGGGCCAGCTCCAGCAGCCGCTCTACCAGACTTCGCATCTGCCTGGACATGGTCAGGATATTCTCGGAAAACAGCCCCCCGCCGCCGTCCCGGCCCTGCAGCAGTTCGGCGTTGGTCATAATAACTGCCAGCGGCGTTTTCAGTTCGTGGGAGGCGTCCGCCACGAATTGGCGCTGCTGCTCCCAGGCCCTCTCCACCGGCCTGACGGCCCAGCGGGCCAGCAGCAGGCTGAGTCCAAAGAAAACAGCGAGGCACAGCGTGCCGATCAGCGCACAGTTCTGCACAAGATGCTTCAGCGTGGACTGCTCGCTGGAGATGTCCGCAAAGACCAGCTCCTGCCCCCTGGGAGAGTGAACGGCGCAGAACCGGAGGCCGTAGTCCTCCAGTATCCCCGTCTGCCCTCCGGTCTGGAGCACGGCTTCCACCAGCTCCCGCAGAAACGCCTCATCGGTGAGATCATAATATCCGCCGCCCTGGGCGATCAGTTCCCCCCGCCCGCCCAGACGCAGGATGAAATAGGGCAGATGCACCTCTCCGGGCCGCTCGCCGGGAGGCCCGGGCTGAAACGGCCCCTCCGCGGCGGACTGCATCATGCGGATGCTCTCGCTCTCCAGGTTGACCCTGGTAAAGTGGTAGAGCATCCCGAAAACCAGACAGAGCATCACCGTCACGATCACCATGACCACCGCTACAAATTTGATCCGCAGCTGTTTCAGCATGGCCCGTCCACCTCCAGATGATAGCCCAGCCTGCGCCTGGCCTCGATGCGGATGTTGGAGCCGATGCTGGCCAGCTTTTTCCGCAGAAAGCCCACATAGACCTCCACGTGGTTCTCCACCGCGCTGGAATCGTAGCCCCAGACTTTTGCCAGAATGGTTTCCTTTGAAAGGACGCTCCCTCCGGACTGGAGCAGATAGCGCATAACGTCAAACTCCCTGGCGGAGAGCCGGACGCTCTTCTCCCCGCACAGCAGCATACAGGAGCTGAGGTCCAGCGATGTGTTGCCGAAAGCCAGCTCGTCCACCTGCCTCCCCTGCCGCCGCAGCAGGGCGTTGACGCAGGCCAGCAGCTCCCGGCTGTCGAAGGGCTTGGTCAGGTAGTAGTCCGCCCCGGCGTCCAGCCCCTGGATGCGGTCCTCCAGTCCGGACCGGGCCGTCAGCATCAGGATGGGCGTGCCGCATTTTCTGGCCCGCACTGTCCGGGCTACCTCAAAGCCGTCCAGCCCCGGCATCATCACGTCCAGGATCAGCAGATCATAGACCCCCAGGACCGCGTATTCCGCGCCGGATTCGCCGTCGTATATGCACTCCGCCTCAAAGCCCTTCTGGATCAGAAGGGCCCGCAGGGAATCCGCCAGCAGGCGTTCGTCTTCAATAATCAGTATCTTCATGGGCCGCCTCCGCACAGTTTCTGGTGGTTATTATAGTACATGCTGACGCTGAAATAAAGCTGAAAGCGTGGCTGTTTACAATGTTTTTACATCTTTGTTCAATAAAAAATGCCTCCGGCGGGTTTCCGCCGGAGGCATTGCAGCGATATCATCTTTTCAGGACAGTACGCCCTTGGGGGAGCAGGTCAGGGAAAGAGAAACAGAATTGGGCAGAGTGTATCGCGAAAAGCTGCCGTTAGCTGTTGCCGTTGCGCCGGAGTAGCTAGCTGTTGCACTATTGAAAGACCATGCAGAGTTATAGACGTCATAAGAGTAATCTGCATAAGTGGCTTCCGCACGGTATCCATCGTAGGTAAAGGTTCCGTGAACGCGGAATGTCCACATAAGCTCGCGGGAACTATTGTAATAGTCTTGATGCTTTGTTCCGCCTTTTGTGTTGACAGTTCCCCGTTCAGACATCACTGTTTGGGGGTCTGACACAATCGTCGTAACTAGATAAGAACCATCTTCAAAGTAGACAATCGTCTGCATCTCTTCGGAATAATCTGCCGCCATAGCAGGTATACAAAGACCCCCGACAAACATCCAGCAAGCAAGTAAAACTGCAAAAATGTATTTAACTCTTTTCATGATATTGAATCTCCTATATTGGGCGCATCCTCTGTAATGTAAGTATCAACATATTTGACTTGCGTCGAATCTGTATAGATAAAAAATACTACCATCGCTGCCATCAACGCCACCAAAACAGCAATTACCACACACAACCGCCGCTGCTTGGTCCGGCGCACCCTGGACAATCCGGCGGGGTCGCACTCCGCCATCAATTCGGCGGCGCAATTGGCCGGATCACCAAAAGCGGCGGCAATGTCCTCCGCTGAGGCCTCAGGATTTTCCTCGCAATAGGTGAAAACAGCATGGGACAACCGGCTCAGAAGCCGCTCCCGGTCCTCCTTCGGCGCGTCCATCTGGCGATGGACGGATTGCAGATAAGTTTCCGCCGTTGGATGAAGCTGGGTCATGGCTCGTCCTCCTTTCGCTCCTTCTGCGGGCATACGGCGTTAACAAGAAGGTCCACTCCGGCGGTAAATGCCTTGTAGACATCCCAGGTTTCCTGAAAGTACTGCCGTCCCGCGTCGGTGATGCCGAAATACTGCCTGCGCCGCCCGTCCGGGGCCTTGCGCTTGGGCAGTTCCTGAATATATCCCTGGTCGATCATGCGGTACAGAATCGCGTAAGGGAATGTGATGTTGACCGCTCCCCCGCTGCGTTCGGTGAGGGCTTGGGTCAGTTCCGGCGCATAGTATTCCCTCTCGTGGAGCAGGGCCAAAACCAGCATCTCCACAAGGGCTTTTTTCAAATTGTCCTCTATAGACGCAGAGGTTCGATTTTCCGCCATAAGCACCCCCATTTCTTTGCAGGGTACAGTATACTGTGAAATACATTATACGCCAATTTAATAAAAAAGCAAGAAAAATTTTTTAAAAAATTTTTTGTATTGACAAATTAAATTTAATGATGTATTATTGTCATAATCAGAAAGGAGAATTTAGAGCCTATGGAGCAAATTTCAAATAATACATGCCTTAGCAGATGGGGCCCGTATGGTAACCATCAATTTAAAAATGTATCCAGCGAATTGAAAACCATCGAGTCACCATCAAACATGGATGGATGGGTCCGGGTAGATACCAGTCCGGAAAAGCGTATGGCGGATTGGACGCCCTCATTTACTGATGCAGCTTTGGAGCGCAGCCCTGTTATGGCAGATATTTGGAAGGATTGCCAGCAGCAGACAGAAACTGCCGTCAGTCAATTTTTGGATGGTGAGATAGATTCTGATGCATTGTCCCAGGTTTTTCAGCATGTATACCAGAGTGTAACCGATGCGGCGCAGGAAAGAGGATATCCGTTTCCGCTCTGGGATGAGATGATGGGACCTGCTGCACTGGAGAGCATTTATGGTGAATTCCGGCGGCAGATTTTGGACGTGGCCGTGCAGCGGAATAGCCAGGAAGGCCGACAGTATATCAGCGGTCAGATTGCAGCTCAAAGAAGTTGGAAATACTATAACTCCAACTATTATTATAAAACCGAGGAAGCAATCAGTGCTCTTACAGAGCGATATACGGCTATGGCGAAAGAAGCAGAGTGGGAGGACTGGGTTTCGGTTCCCGATTATAAAGCAAAAGGCCTGAATCTTTATTATAACTTCAACACAGCCTTTTCGAATCAATTTTGCACAGATGATCAATTTTTGCTGGACCCTGATCAAATACCACCGGAAGATTTCCAGTGGTTCTACCAATCCGGCGGTGGAGATGGACGGAAGGAATTTGTGACGTCCCTCGCCATCAGCTATCAGGATGGATCAAAAGCGTTTATCGACTACACAAGTGCAGAATTTAATCCAGCAGATCCTACAACAGGTACGACATGGGCCACTTATCGGGATGAGAACGGGGTACGTCATCAAGTGAGTGCGGATTTTAAATTCCAGTTTGCAGCATCTGACCTCTATAATGTGGCCTCGCTTTTACATTTTTCTGGTAATGATGCCACTACGCAAGGAGCAAATCGCTTTTTGCAGAATCTTCAGGTATATCCAACCGGCTACTTCAGCCGATTTTCCATGCAGGAAAAAGCTTTTAATACATATGCATAAAATGAGAGAAAGGCGCAACTAATGATGAAACGAATTATTTTATCCATAATTGGTATTTCCATGTTGCTATCGGTGATGATGGTATCTGCAGCGGCTAATGAGATACCTGGGTACTCAGTAGGATTGCAGGATACTTACACAAATGTTCTCAGCGAAAAAACTGTAGAAATACATTTAGAAGATTATATTGCCGAAAATATGATAGAGTGTCCAACAATTGATTTGGTGGATAAGGTCAGTACAATGACCATTGCGGAAAGTGAATATTCAGTTTTTGGAAATGAAGAACCGCTTTATCTGCCTCTGGACTTTTCAAATGCACTAAGTATGTCGGATGCGCTGTCCGGAGAAATGTCGATACCGTTGGCGCTGCCCGAGAATCAGCCTCCGGTAGCACAACCTGAAATATTGCTTATGAACCCAGAAACTATGCGTGACGGGCAGTACACAACTGATACGTGGTTTTTCATTGCAACTCGTTGGAACAACACAGATTTGTGCTATGATCCAGAAGGTGGTCCCCTATATTTAACTATCCTCAATAATTTCCCAAAAGGATATGTGACATATGTTGCTGATCCAAATGGAACTTGGGCGGGATTTAGAATTTGGATATTTAATAAAGGAAATTATCCACTTGAATTTGTTTTTGAAGATAGTTATGGCGGAACTTCTCAAACCTTTTTTATAAATTTAGAAATTATAAGTCGGGGAGTTTTCGAGACATTTGAAGGAACTATAACTTCCACCGCGCCAGAAAGTCATCAAATTACCGTAGACTATTCTGTATCAGACGAATATTGTATTACTTTTTTAAGGACTGGGACCGTTGGATTTGATATTACAGTTCTAAATCCTGATGGTACCAAGTGTGGCGCTGGCTATGTAAGTTCTGAAGGGGCTTCTCAGGATATTAAGAAAAGTATTACATTGCCAAAACCTGATAATGTGACTGGCAGTTGTACATATACAGTTGTTATCACGGGGCAACCATCGAACGATGCGTCCTATAAAGTGGCTTATGGGCCATCAAATCAAAGGTATTACTTTTTTGAAGATGTTTCGGACAGTATTGATCTTCCATACTATTACAGTGTTCGAAATTTAACTCAACAAACGGCAGCTCAGTATGTAAGTCGTTCGGCATTAAGCGATTACGGAGATTACTTTAAAATTGTAGCAACCGGAACAGAAAGGGTTACATTGTCATCGACGTTTGGCAATTACTGTTTTAAGGTATTGGATGGTACAACTCTGGAAACACTATATGATGGGAGAAATCTTGAAACATATCATGCAGACCAATATTCCTCCTATTATAAAAGAATAAGCCTTAACTTTACCGAAGGTTCGACCTACTATATTGTTGTATATGATCCGGATGAAACAGCGTCCAGAGGTTCCTATTCAATTATGGTCGGAGAACCTAAAATGGACTTCCAAAGGGTTGAACTTGACATCCCCGCAACCTCGTTTGTTAAGGGGACTTCATATGTCTGGACATTTAATCTGTCAACACCAACAGGTTTGCCAGGTTATATTGATGAGGTGTTTTTCAGCGGTTCTCAAGCTGGATGGCCCTTTGAAGATGGCCATTTTTCTGTACTAACACCGGGAGAATCTTCCTGGCGTACAAATACGCTGTACTATAGTAGGATATCTTTTGGATACGACAATGTGAACGCCCCTCTTGTTAATGCGGTTGGCCAATGGAAGTTCAAAATTACTGCAGGGAAAACCGGAGAATGGCCTGGCAGTACATTATCAATTCGCTATTGGTTTGGAATTTAAATCAAAAATTTATGCGGTGATGTAGGAAAAAGACACGGTAGAGGAGAAAAATTGCTCCCTCTACCGTGTCTCTCTAATGATAACAGTTTATAACCTCCTGTTGAGTAAGTGCTGATCACTTGTCAGTAGAATAAGGATAGTAAAGGCCGCCGGCAATCATCTGCCGGCGGCCTGTTCCGTCACAGCTCAGCGCTTGTTCTGGTTGTTCTGATTGTTATTCTGGTTCTGATTGTTCTGATTCTGGTTCTGATTGTTGTTCTGGTTCCGGTTCTGGTTGTTGTTCTGGTTGTTGTTCATGATCACGAAACCTCCTTTCCAAAAACGGTACAGCCCTATTCTTTCCATGCATTGCGCCGGTTATACATAATTTCTCATGAATAAAGGGAAATTTTCGGAAGAGAATAAGCGTATCCTACATTTGGAAAGGAGTCCCGCTATGGAATTAAAAGACAGCGTGACCAAAGAGAATCTCCTCCGCGCCTTCGCCGGAGAGAGCCAGGCCCGCAACCGCTACACCTTCGCCGCCGGAACCTGCCAGCAGAACAAGCTGCAGGTACTGGAGCAGATTTTCCTCTATACCGCCGGACAGGAGAAGGAACACGCGGAGATTTTCTATAACCACCTGAAGCAGGGCGGCTGCGAGAACATCACCATCACCGCCAACTATCCCATCGACCTGCCGGACCAGCCCCTCCAGCTGCTGGAATTGGCCCGCCAGCATGAGATGGACGAATTCGGAGACGTCTACCCCGCCTTTGCCGAGAAGGCCCAGGAGGAGGGCTTTGCCGAGATCGCCCGCCACTTCCGCCAGATCGCGGAGATCGAAAAGGTCCACGCGGAGCGCTTCGAGCGGTTTGCCAAGTATCTGCGGGAAAACAAGCTGTTTGTCAGCGACGTGGAGACGGGCTGGATGTGCCTCAACTGCGGCCATGTGTTCACCGGGAAACAGGTCCCCGCGAAGTGCCCCGTCTGTTCCCACGACCAGGGATATTTTATCCGTCTGGAGCTGTCGCCATACGAGAGATAAATCTGCCGTCAGAGGCCGTCCCGCCGCCGGGGCGGCCTCCTGCTATCTTTTTCTTGACGGGGCGGCCGGCGGAATCTATAATAGTATTCCAGCGTTAGGACGCTGAAATACTATTATTTGATTTAAGCCATTTTGCTCGCCGCCGTGAACGGCGGCAACCGCAAAATATGGCATAATCGCTTCCGGACTTCAGGCCCGGAAGCGATTGGCACAACCGTTTGTCCGGAAAGGAGTGGCCGCCATGTCCGTGCCCCGTATTGCCGCCGTCCATGATTTAAGCTGCTTTGGCCGCTGTTCATTGACTATTGTGATGCCGGTGCTGTCCGCCATGGGCGTTCAGTGCTGCCCGCTGCCCACCGCGCTGCTGTCCACCCACACGGGAGGCTTCCAGGGGAACACATTTCTGGACCTGACAGGCCAGATGGAGCCCATTGCCGCTCACTGGAGAGCGGAGGGCGTGAAATTTGACGCCATATATACAGGCTTTATGGGCTCTCAGGAGCAAATCGCGCTGACGGAGGCGTTTATCCGGGAGTTCAGGCGCCCGGAATGCCGGGTCATCGTGGACCCTGTCATGGGCGACCACGGAAAGACCTACCGCACGTACACGCCGGAGATGTGCCGGGCCATGGCGGATCTGGCGGCGCTGGCGGATGTGATCACCCCCAACCGCACCGAGGCCGCGCTGCTGCTGGGGGAAGAGTACGAAAATATCCGTCTGGACCGGGAGGCGGACTGCCGCCGGTGGTGTGAGGCGCTGAGTTTGGAAGGACGGCGGTCCGTTATACTGACCGGCGTTTCTTTGACGCCGGACACGGTGGGGGCGGCGTGTTTTGACCGCGGGAAAGGCCGGGTAGAATTTGCCGCCGCGCCGCTGGTAGACGGAGCTTTCCATGGGACGGGCGACCTGTTTGCCAGTGTGCTGGCGGGCGCTCTGGCCCGGGGCCGGCGGCTGACGGAGGCCGCGCATCTGGCGGCGGAGTTCACCAGCCAGTGCGTCCGGCGGACCCGGGAGGCCGGTCCGCCCCGCCGGGAGGGCGTGGACTTTGAGCCGCTTTTGTGGCGGCTGGGACAGAGGATGGAGGCGGAGCCATGCCGGAACTGACCACCGACGTCCGCTACGTCAAGGGCATCGGCGAGCAAAGAGCCAAGGGGCTGGAAAAGCTGGGGATCCTGACTCTGCGGGATCTGATTTCCTACTTTCCCCGGGCCTATGACGACCGGCGGACTTATAAAAAGATCAAGGACCTGGAGGAGGGCGAAAGTGCCTGCGTGGAGGCCATGGTGGCCTCCGCGCCAACCCTCAGCCGCATCCGCAAGGGGCTGGAACTGGTGAAGCTGCGGGCGGTGGACGAGACGGGGGCGCTGGATGTCACCTTCTTCAACCAGGCGTACATGAAGGATAATCTCCGCGCGGGAGAAACCTATACCTTTTTCGGCAAAGTGGAGGTCATGGGCCGGAAGCGCTCCATGCCGAACCCTATTGTGGAGCGTGAGGGTTCCCGGCTGGTGACGGGCCGCATCATGCCCGTCTATCCCCTCACCGCCGGGATCAGTCAGCTGACGCTGGTGAAGGCCATGGAACAGGGCCTTGCCGCCTGTCAGAAGCTGCTGCCGGACCCGCTGCCGGATGAAGTGCGGCAAGAGCATCAGCTGTGCCGCATCGGCTACGCCTATGAGCAGATCCACTTCCCTGCCGGAGATGAGGAACTGGCCATTGCCCGGCGGAGGCTGGTATTTGAGGAGCTGTTTCTCTTGGCTATCGGGCTGAAACGTCTGCGGGGACGGCGGGATGAACTGCAATGCGAGCCCTGGCGGGATACGGATTTATCAGATTTTTACGGCAGTCTCCCCTTTTCTCTCACGGGAGCGCAGAAAAGGGCTGTTGAAGATATTCGCTCCGACCTTTCCTCCGGACGGCCCATGAACCGGCTGGTACAGGGCGATGTGGGCAGCGGCAAGACCATGGTAGCCGCCGCCGCGCTGCTGTGCGCCGTCCGGAACGGCCGGCAGGCCGCGTTGATGGCTCCAACGGAAATTCTGGCGGAGCAGCACTATAAGGGGTTGGCTCCCCTGCTGGGGAAACTGGGGATAAAAACCGTCTTTCTCACCGGGGCTATGCGGGTAAAGGAGCGCCGCGCCATTCTGGAAGAGCTGGCAGGCGGAGAAGCGCAGGTTGCCATCGGCACCCACGCCCTTATTACCGCCGATGTGGTCTATCACGACCTGGGGCTGGTTGTGACGGACGAGCAGCACCGCTTCGGCGTGGCCCAGCGCTCCGCTCTGGCCGCCAAGGGGGAACGGCCCCATCTGCTGGTCATGTCCGCCACGCCCATCCCCCGGACGCTGGCCCTGATGATCTACGGCGACCTGGATGTATCCATCATTGACGAGCTGCCCCCCGGGCGGCAGAAGATCGACACCTTCTCCGTTCCCGGCAGCTACCACCAGAGGATATACAAGTTTCTGGAAAAGGAGATTGCCGCCGGACGGCAGGCGTACATTATCTGCTCCATGGTGGAGGAGAACGGTCAAATCCCGGACGACCGCAAGGCGGCCATGGAGTATGCCAAGATGCTCCAGGAGAAGGTTTTTCCGCACCTGGCAGTGGCATGCGTCCACGGACGCATGAAACCGAAGGAGAAGGAAAAGATCATGTCCGCTTTCGCCGCCGGGGAGATTCAGATTCTGGTTTCCACCACAGTGGTGGAGGTAGGCGTGGACGTGCCCAACGCCACCGTCATGGTGGTGGAGGACGCGGACCGCTTCGGTCTCAGCCAGCTCCACCAGCTGCGGGGCCGGGTGGGCCGGGGACAGCATAAATCCTACTGTATCCTGATCTCAGACAACCGGAATGAGGAGACCCGCGCCCGGCTGAAGGTCATGACGCAGACCGGGGACGGCTTTAAGATCGCGGAGGAGGACCTGCGCCTGCGGGGTCCCGGTGATTTCTTCGGCAGGCGGCAGCACGGCCTGCCCGCGCTGAAGGTGGCCGATCTCACCTGCGACATGGCCCTTCTGAAGGAGGCGCAGACTGCCGCTGCAAAGCTGCTGGAACGGGACCCGGAACTGGAAGGCTGTCCGGAAACCGCCAGACGGGTGGCCTCTATGTTTGAGGTCAACGCGGACGCGATGAATTAACGGAAAGAGAGCATGTTATGGCCGTAAAACCTTATATCGGCGCGGTAAAACTGACGGGCGAACTGTCGCCGGACTCCTATTTGGCAGAGCTTCCGGTGATCCGGCATTTGATGCGGAATAAGCAGCTGGAGCTGACCCGCCCGGTGACTTTTTTCGTGGGGGAGAACGGGACCGGCAAGTCCACTCTGCTGGAAGCCATTGCGGTAGCCTATGGTTTCAACCCAGAGGGCGGGACGAAAAATTTCAACTTCTCCACGGAGGATTCCCACTCGGAGCTGTGGCAGTCCCTTACGCTGGTCAAGCGGGGCTATGCCTCCGACGGTTTCTTTCTCCGGGCGGAGAGCTTCTATAATGTAGCCTCCAACATTGATCAGATGGACCGGGGGCCGTCTCTTGGCGGCCGGCTTGTGGACAGCTATGGCGGCGTGTCCCTTCACCACCGCTCTCACGGGGAGAGCTTCCTGGCCCTGGTGCAGAACCGGTTCGGCGGGCATGGGGTGTATCTGCTGGACGAGCCGGAGGCGGCGCTGTCCCCTACCCGGCAGCTGACGCTGCTGGCCCAGATCAACGAACTGGTAAAGCGGGATTCCCAGTTTATTATCGCTACCCACTCCCCTATCCTGATGGCCTATCCCGGCGCGGAGATTCTGGAATTTTCCGGGGACGGCATCCGCTCCGCCGCCTACCGGGAGACGGAACACTACCAGATTACCCGGCGGTTCCTGGAAAATCCGGAGAGGGTGCTGCGGTATCTGCTGAGCGAATAGGCGCGCATTTTCTCTGATTTCAGTTTCCAGACCTCTTTTTACCGCATAGAATGCGGATAAAGGAGGGAACTGCATATGGACCCACGGGAGATGACCCTGCTTGTAGCGGCTGTGGCCAACAGCCTGTATGAATGTCTGCCCGCTGCGCAGCTGGCGGTGCTGGCGGCGGTGTTCAATCAACTCGGGGATACGCTGGAGACCCTGGCAGCCCAGGCGGAGTTCCTGGAGGGCCGCTGCTGCGGGGAGCGCGGAAAGTGAACGCGCATCTGGGAACGCGCCGCCTTACAGCCGCCGGGCGGTGCGTTCAACTGTTTTCGCAATCCCTCGGTTTCTCCGTCAAAATCCGCATGTTCCCTATTTCCGGCGCATATATATGGAGCATATCGGGATAGGGAGTGTTGGGCCTTGAAGGGAAACATCGAGGAGCGGGCCTGTGAGCTGGCCGCTTATATCATCGAGAACCGAACCACTGTGCGGGAGGCCGCCCATCGGTTCGGGATCAGCAAGAGCACCGTACATACGGATATAGTCAAATAGAACGGTTTATCTGGGCAATACAATAACTGTGCGGCTCGGAAGCGCCTTTGTTCACCAAAACTCATGGCCGCCGGGAGATGACGGTTCTCAATCGCGCACGGGAAGATGCACTGGCGGCAAAGCCGGCTCTGCTGAATCAAATTGTCAATGCCAAGCCCAGCCGCTGCGCAGGGTTTGAAGGACTTGCGGCAGCGGCGGAAAGGATTTCCTGCCATGATTACTGAAAATCTGATTTATGAGGTTCTTTCCGTGGTAGAGGAGATCCCGCTGGGAAAAGTGGCGACCTACGGACAAATTGCCAGGCTGATTGGGCGGGAGAAGAATTCCCGGCTGGTAGGGAAGATTCTCAGCGAGGCGCAGCACTATGGGGAGTATCCATGCCACCGTGTCGTGAACCATGCGGGGAGAACTGTGCCGGGGTGGACGGAACAGATGGAGCTTCTGCGCAGCGAGGGCGTGCAGCTCAAGAAGAACGGCTGCGTAGACCTGCGGGTCTTTCAATGGAAACTGTGAGAACCCGGAAAATCTGTGCAAAAGCGGGCATTTGACGACGCTCTTCTTTGATCCTTTTCGGCTTTGCTGACTACACCTTCTGTTTTTCCGGTTTTCCCACCGCGCAAAAAGGCGGAGGCTCGCGCCTCCGCCGCAGGTCCGGCAGTTATTTCACTCCGCTTCCACCAGGCCCAGGCGCTCCATGCCGCCAGGTCCCAGCAGAGGCTCCAGTTCCTCCCAACTCAGGCGCAGGGTGATCTCCCCGCACGAATACGGGCCCAGTTCATAGGGAGAAAAAATCACCGACAGACCCAGTTCGTCAAATTCCAGGCCCGCCTCATTCCACCGGGCAATCACACCTGCGTAGTCCTCCCAGAAATTTTCCCGCTGCCCATCCTTCTCCGCTTTCTCCAGCAGCAGTTCCTCCACGCCGGTCCGGAACATCTCCGGATCATCAGCCAGTTGGGTAAGATCAATAAACTGGCCGCTCTCCAGATCAAACAAATAGCTTCTATGATAAGAATTGGGATGCGCGCCGCCCGTGTACGTGTACGCAACCATGCAGTTGGAGAGGATGTCGCCTGCCTCCCATCCGCCGCTGTATACCGTATCGTAATAGGGCTCTGTCAGCGTACCCGTCTGATAGATCTCCAGCGCGGCGGCGTATATGGCGGTCCCCCGCTCCCGGTAATCCTCCAGCAGGGATTCCATCATTGTATTGTAAGTATCAACTGCCTGTCCGGCTTTCTCCGCCTCCTCAGCGGAAAGGACGTCCACGTTACTCAAAAAGATGGCGGGAAGGGTGTACTGGTAGTGCGCCAGTTCCTCACCATTCTCCGTATAAAACCACTCCTCCGCGGCAATGGTCTTTTCCCCGTATTGGGGCTCCACATGCGTTTCCTGCACCCCCGCCCGGTTTGCCGGAGGTACGGGGTCAGACGCGGCCAGACCCGCGCAGGCCGCCAGCAAAAGCGTACAGGCCGCTATAAATACCGCTAATTTCCGTTTCATCACGTGTTCTCCTTTCTCCGGCCCCTCACAGCATCACCGGCGCGGCGGCGTATTCACTCTCCGGGACCGCCCGCCGCAAATCGGGGCAGGCCAGCACATACAGGTCCGTACACCGGGCCTCCTGGTCAAAGACCCGCTGCACCTCCTCCCCCAGCCGCCGGATGTGGGCGGGCTTGGTAACGACCGGAAGGGCCGCTGCCTTCCGCATCCGCCCCAGCAGGGCCCTTCCCCGCTCGTTGGCCCCCAGCACCCGAAGGTAGGGCGGCGTCTCGCCCTGGGGCGCCTGCGGAACGCCCAGATAGGCCTGAAGCAGCATCCGCCGCAGGCGGGCCAGCGGGTAACGTCTGGTTTTCGCGGCGGAGAGAATATCGTCAACAGTGGCCGCGCGATGGACAGCCGCATAAAAGCGATGGTACAAGCCCTCGTTTCCGCCGTCGTAAGGACGGAAGTCCTCCTCCGCCATCCGGCGGAGCTGCGCAAGGACCGCCCGCTGGCAGTTTTCCATCCTTACGGGAGCCCGTCCCGCTTCTACTTCCCGTGAAAGGACCGCCGCGGAAGCCTCCGGCAGCATACTCTCCCAGTCCCCGCCTGCCAGGATCTTTTCCCGAATGGCGGAGGCGGAGGAGTATTCGCTCTCCTCCCCGCTGTCGTGGGCCGCGCCAATCCGGGGCAGGGCCAATGGCTCAATGGAGGCCCCCAGGGTTTTTAAGGCACGCAGGTATTCCACCGCCAGGGCATTGTTTGGGCTGGACAGGCACTCCGCCGCCGCCCCCGCCAAATCCCGGACCACCGCCTGCCGCGCGGCGGCAAAGGTCACGCCTTCATTGTCATAACGCCGCAGTCCCGCGCGGTACGCATCGCTGTCCAGGCAGTCCGAAACGGCTTGCAAAGGCTCCGGAACCCCGCACTCGCAGCCAAAGGCCAGGTGCGTTACTACGCCTGCCGCCGCCAGAACGGCCACGCCTCCCTGGGCAAACCTCTCCGCCCCGGCGGCGGACCAGGGCGCTGGCAGTTCCAGTACCAGGTCCACGCCGCCCCGCAGGGCCATCTCCGCCCTCGCGCGCTTGTCCAGCACGGCAAAATCGCCCCGCTGGACAAAATTGCCGCTCATGCAGGCGATGACCGCCGTATCCTCTCCCAGTCTCCGGCGCACCTCTCCCAGCTGCCAGGCGTGGCCCCGGTGGAAGGGATTATATTCCGCGATCACGCCCGCAACAGCCACGGCTGGCCTCCTCCTATGCCGGGCAGAGAAAATTTTTGGAAAAACTTCCGAAAAAATAGTTGCCTGACCGGCGCAAATAGTCTACAATATGGGATGGTATCTATTCTAGCCGCCTCAAGCCTGAAATGCAAGAGACAGGCTGGAAACAAAAATAACAAAATAATAACAATACAAGGAGAAACGACGGATGAAAATTCTGATCATCAACGCGGGCAGCTCTTCCCTGAAGTACCAGTTCATGGAGTCCGAGGGCGGCGAGGTGTTCGCCAAAGGCCTGTGCGAGCGCATCGGCATCGACGGCCGCCTGACCCACAAGGTCCCCGGCCGTGAGGAC
>JAAVHF010000059.1 GCA_014799845.1 Oscillibacter sp.
ACGCCGCCGGCCATCTTGGCCAGACGCTCCTGGAGCTTCTCCTTGTCGTAGTCGGAGGTGGTCACGCCGATCTGGCTGCGGATCTGGGCCACGCGGTCCTTGATGGCCTGGCTGTCGCCCGCGCCGTCCACGATAACGGTGTTCTCCTTGGTGACCTTCACCTGACGGGCGCGGCCCAGCATGGAGAGGTCAGCGGTCTTCAACTCGTAGCCCAGCTCCTCGCTGATGACCTGGCCGCCGGTGAGGATGGCGATATCCTGGAGCATCTCCTTGCGGCGGTCGCCGAAGCCGGGAGCCTTGACGCACACCACGTTCAGGGTGCCGCGCAGACGGTTCACCAGCAGGGTGCTGAGGGCCTCGCCCTCCACGTCCTCGGCGATGATGACCATCTTCTTGCCGGACTGGACCATCTGCTCCAGCAGGGGCAGGATGTCGGCAATCACGGAGATCTTCTTGTCGGTGATGAGGATATAAGCGTCGTCCACGACGGCTTCCATCTTCTCCATGTCGGTAGCCATGTAGGGGGAGATATAGCCGCGGTCGAACATCATGCCCTCGACGACCTCGCTGTAGGTCTCGCTGGTCTTGGACTCTTCAATGGTGATCACGCCGTCAGCGGAAACCTTCTCCATAGCCTCGGCGATCAGCTTGCCGATCTCGGCGTCGCCGGAGGAGACAGCGCCCACGCGGGCGATGTCGTCGGTGCCGTTGACCTTCTGGGAGTTCTCCTTGACGGAGGCCACGGCGGCCTCAACGGCCTTGGCGATGCCCTTCTTCATGACGATGGGGTTGGCCCCGGCGGCCAGGTTCTTCAGGCCCTCGCCCACGATGGCCTGGGCCAGTAGGGTGGCGGTGGTGGTGCCGTCGCCAGCCACGTCGTTGGTCTTGGTGGAGACTTCCTTCACCAGCTGTGCGCCCATGTTCTCAAAGGGATCGTCCAGCTCGATTTCCTTGGCGATGGTCACGCCGTCGTTGGTGATGAGGGGAGCGCCGAATTTCTTGTCCAGCACCACGTTGCGGCCCTTGGGGCCCAGGGTGACCTTAACGGTGTCGGCCAGCTGGTTGACGCCGATCTCCAATGCCTTGCGGGCCTCTTCGCCGCGCTTGATTAACTTAGCCATAATTGCAGTTACCTCCAATGTTGTCCGCCGCGCCCTGCGGGCGCGAGGGCCAGATTTTTCTGAAATCAGATTTTGCGGCTGCCGCCGCGGGCCTGCTTTTCGCCCACGCGAAAAGCAGCAAAAGCGTGCCAGAACCAATGGTTCTGGACTCCTTTAAAATTACGGGGGTGATTTATTTTCCCTCCGACGTACTCCTGGTTGTTCTGTTTTAGTTCCTTCGTTGGTGCGCCGGACTTCTGCGGCTGCCCACGGGTTCTATCGGCAGACTTCTGCTGCCGCGCCGAAGGTGCGGTGTGCGGAACTTTAGGAAGGTCTGATTAAATCAACGTGTACGGATTGGCAAGAAAATTTTTCGCCGCGCGAGGCAAAAAATCGCAGGAATGCTTTGTGTATTTCAAGATTTTTTAACGAAGCGGGACGGAAAATTTTCCGCCAAGACGGGCGCGGGGATTTATTCAGAGCTTCCTTTACTCCACAATCGCCAGGATGTCGCCCTGACGGACAATGGTGAATTCCTCGTCGCCGATCTTCACGCTGGAGCCGGAGTACTTGTCGGTGATGACCTTGTCGCCGGGCTTGACGGACATGACGATCTCCTTGCCGTCCACCATGCCGCCGGGACCAACGGAAATGACCTCCGCCACAGAGGGCTTCTCCTTGGCGGTGGATGTCAGAATGATGCCGCCTTTCGTGGTCTCCTCAGCCTCCATGGCCTTGAGGACGACGCGGTCTGCTAAGGGTACGAGCTTCATAATGGGGTTCCTCCTATATCAATATTTTTTGAAACAAATTCAGACACCGTTAGCACTCAAAAAGTCGGAGTGCTAACGGTGCTTATCTTACATCATTCCTATCCATATTGCAAGAGGGTTTTGAGAAAAATTTGGTCGTTTTACAAAAAGTTCACAAAGTGGGGCGGCCGCAAGCCGGCCAATAATTTTGCTTTCTTGCCTGACTCGACTTTTTGCGCCCGAATTTCGCTTTTATACTTGCATTCCGGTTCTATCCGTGGTAGAATAAATGCAGAGTAAACTTCAATACAATATGTAAAACGATGTCAATTACCACGGAATCAAAATTCCGTGGTTTTTACTCACGGTAATTGAATGAACAAATTGTGAACAAAGCGCCCGAAAGGCCTCCCTCAAAGAGGGAGCCTTGAACTCTTCTGGAGGTCGCCTGTTCATAGAATGTTAACTCATTTAAATACCGTGGGTTTAATCAGACCCTCCCTTGTTTTCCGCGGGGAGTTATGCTATACTGTCTGCATACTGATGATGAAAAGGAGGTTACTATTGCCTTGCTGGTATTGAAAGAGCCTTTCGGCTCTACCCTGGACGGCCGCGGCGTGGACAAACTGACCCTGCGCAAAGGGTCCATGGAAGCGGAAGTCATTACCTATGGCGCGGCCCTGCGGGCCCTGCGGGTCCCGGATAAAAACGGAACCCCCGTAGACGTGGTGCTCGGCTATGACGCCGTCCGCGAATACGAAACAAATGGCGGCTACCTGGGGGCGGTGGTGGGCCGCTACGCCAACCGCATCGCCGGGGCCGGCTGTTTCATTGACGGTCAGCGCGCCGCGCTGGTCCCCAACGAGGGGGCCAAACAGCTCCACGGCGGCCCGGAGGGCTTCTCTACCCAGGTTTTTGACGTGGAGGACGCGGGCGAGGACTTCGCCGTGCTCACCTACACCTCCCCCGACGGCCAGGGCGGTTTCCCCGGTGCGCTGGAGCTGCGGGTCACCTACACCCTCACCGGGCAGGGGCTCAGCCTCCGTTACGAGGCCGTCAGCGACAAGGTTACCCACTGCAACATCACCAACCACGCTTACTTTAACCTCAACGGCTCCGGAGATATTCTGGGCCACCGGCTCTGGCTGGCCTCCAGCCGGTTCACCCCCGTGGACGCGGACAGCATCCCCGTGGCTATGGCCCGGAGCGTGGCGGGGACGCCCTTCGACTTCACCGTGGAAAAAGCCGTGGGACGGGACATCGGCGCGGATGATGAGCAGCTGCGCAACGTGAAGGGCTATGACCACAACTACGTGCTGGACCCCGCCCAGGGCCTGCGTCTGGCGGCGCGGCTCACAGGGGAGCAGAGCGGCATCGTCATGGAGACCTGGACCGAAAAGCCCGGCGTTCAGCTTTACAGCGGCAACTGTCTGGAGACCAGGGGCGCAAAGGGCGGCGGAGATTACGCTCCCCGGCAGGCTCTGTGCCTGGAGACCCAGTTCTTCCCCGACAGCCCAAACCACCCCGAGTGGGGCGATATCCTCCTCCGGCCCGGTAAGAAGTACGACTATACGACGGAGTACCGGTTCGGCGTGGAATGAGGGGCATGCCCCGATAAAAAATATCCCGCGCACAGGGAACCTTCCGGCCGGGGAATGCGTCTATGTAGGAAGGGGCGCGGGAGGGAGGTTCAAATTCAGCGCAAAAATTAAGAAATGATACAAAAATGATACAACTTCGATACGGACCTTTCACATTGCTGTGATAATATAAGGTTGTATATCGGTCCTGCGGCGGACGGCGTCCGCCAGGATGTGAGAAAGGAAGGAAATCTATGAAATCTATGAAACGTAAGCTGCTGTCGCTCCTGTTGGCGATGGCGATGATTCTGACGCTGGTGCCTACGGCGCTGGCGGCAGGCGAGTATTCGGTTGACATTAGTACAGATACCCTTGCCAATACAGACGATGGTGCTTATCTGGTTGGAACAACGGTTTCACTGGAAGCGACAGTGTCCGATTGGAGTGCAGCAGATGGCGACTTAAATTATTCCTGGAGTAGTAACGCAACCGGTAACGGTAACAAGGCCACTGTTACTTCAAATACAGCGGGGCGTGTTACTGTAACTTGTACCGCTTCTGCTACTGCGGCTAATGAAGCGGGGGGAGAAACCACTAAAGACGGAACCGGTTCTATTACCATCGAATTTGTTGAACCTGATCCCATTGCAGTTACCGGGGTCTCTCTTAACAAGAGCGAGTTAACTCTGGTTGCCGGCAGCAGCGAGACGCTGACTCCCACCGTGACACCCACTGATGCGGCAAATAAGGAAGTGACTTGGAAAAGCAGCAATGACGCTGTCGCCGAGGTGACTTCTGCTGGTAAAGTTACGGCGGTAGCCGCGGGCACAGCAACCATTACTGTAAAAACAGAGGATGGCGGCTACACTGCCAGCTGTGCTGTAACGGTCACTGCGGCTACTACGGCGCGCACGGTCACGCTGTCTGAGCCTTCGCGTAAGGATATCTATTACAGCGACGGCACGATTGCCGGTGCAATGAATACCGCTACAGTCACGCTGACTACCACCGGTGATTTCGCGGGTTACGAACTTAAATTGAGGGGCACCAATAGTGACGCCGTGTCTATTGCGCTATCTGCTTCGACCTATACCATCACCGCAAATAGCCTTCGTACCACCACGGAGGTATCCATTTGGGCCGAATACACAAATGGCAGCACCAAGGACACAGTCACCAGCAATACGATCCGTCTCAAGGTGCATCCGGGTGATGAATACACCCTGAATCCCACTCCCGCGGCTACCACCGTCAACTGGAGCTCGCTTAACCTCTCCAGCACCGGGTACCAGACCTTCTCTGTTGATCCCACGTGGGTATTGAACGGTGTCAGCCAGCCCACCGACTCCAGCAGGATCAGCTATCAGTGGTGGCTGAATGACAAGAGCTTTGGGTCAACTGACTCTGTCAGAGTGTCCGCTTCCGACCTGGCTTACGGTCAGAATAACGAGCTGAGCTGCACGGTTACATTTAAATATGCCGGTGGAAGCACGGCTCATACTGAATCCGCATACTGGACGATCAACATGGGCTACAGCACCAGCGTCCTGGCTACCGCCACCGTGTCCACCTCCACCAGCAGCTACGCGCTGGGTGATCTGGATGACGCGGGCAAGAGCTCTATTGCCGACCAGCTGGAAAGCTATTTCTACAACACCACGAGAAACTACTACGGTCTGGTTTCCGTGCGGTTCTCCAACGTGAAGGACGGCACCAACGGCAGTCTGAACGCCAGCACCGGCACCGATTACTATGCTGACCGGCAGGGCGGCTCCAACGCGAGATATCTCTCCGACGTCCTCTTCTATCCCGGCAGCGTCAAGACCACCGCGACCTTCCAGGCGACGTTCTATTATTACAACACCAGGAATCCCCAGTCCTCCTCCCGCGACATCTCCTCGATGACCGGCGCGATCACCTTCAACGTGGTTGAGAGCGCTTCCACCGGCGATATCACCTACAACGCTTCCATCGGCGACGATGTGGCCTTTGCCGTGAAGGACTTTGAGGACTTCTATTACAGCAAGACCAGGGGCAACCTCAGCTACGTGTCCTTCACCCTGCCCTCCGGCGGCACCCTGTACGCTGACGGCGGACGCCTGAACACCAGCAACGCCTGCTACGCTGCCCCCGGCCGGACGCAGACCGACCTGGCCGGCGTGTACTTCTCCCCCAGCGGCACCACCGCCAGCCGCGCCGGCACCGTGCGCATCAGCTTCACCGCCTACGGCACCCGGAGCAGCACCAGCGGTACCGTCGCCATCACCTATCTCAGCGGCACGGCTAAGGACATCACCTATAATATCACCACCTCCGGCAGCCTGAAGGCCAGCGACTTTACCGACGCTTACCGCGAGGTCGTCGGCAGCGCCGCGCCCACCGGCCTGACCATTGAGTTCCAGAACGTGCCCGCTTACGGCACCCTGAGCTATAAGGATTCCAGCCGGACCAGCGCCACCCTGGTGACCCTGCGTGACAGCAATATCAAGTCCTACAAGTTCACCACCCGGAGCTCCGGGGCCAACCAGCTGGGCGATGTGACCTACACCGCCAATGGCTCCCATACCGATACCATTGAGTACATCGCCTACGTGAACAACACCCCGCAGTTCACCGGCAAGGTGGTATTCAACAGCACCAACACCAGCGCTGCCAACATGCAGGTGGGCTTCACCTCCACCAACGGCCAGGCGGTCACCTTCTCCTACGCGGAGTTTGCCAAAGCCAACGCCACCGTGATCGCCAGCACTTCCTACATCCGCTTCGTGACCATGCCCACCGGCGGCACGCTGAGCTATAATGGCTCCGCGATGACCCTGTCCAGCCCCAATGTTCCCCCCGCGTCTCTGGGCAGCGTGGTGTACCGTCCCAACGCCGGGTTCAACAACAGCACGGACCGGATCTCCTTCCTGTGCTATGACGCCAACGGCAACTCCGTGGGCGGCGGCCAGGTGAGCATCGTAGTTACCGGCAATGCCAGCAACAGCGCTGCCGTGACCACCGTCAACAGCTTCAAGGATGTTTCCGCTACCGCCTGGTACCGCGACGACCTGATCACGCTGGTTGCCGCGGGCATCATCCAGGGCCGCGGCGACGGCAAGTTTGATCCCACCGCCGAGCTGACCTACGGCGAGGCGCTGAAGATCTTCATGCTGTCCGCCGGTTATCCCAAGCTGGCGGAAACCTCCGGCAAGGACTGGGCCATCAACTACAAGAATCTGGCCGTCAGCAACGGCTGGATCAGCAGCAGCGTGGACCTGAGCGCCAAGATCAGCCGCAACGCCATGGCGGAGCTGGCTGCGAAGGCCCTGGGCGTGGCCGCCACCAGCACCGTTCCTCCCACGTGGAAGGACGGCACCTCCAACGGCTATGCCAACGCCCTGTACTACACGGATCCCCAGATCCTGATCGGTAATGCCGACGGCACCTTCAAGGGTACCAGCACTCTGAATCGTCAGGAAATTTGTAAGATTGCCGCCCGCGTGCTGACTTACAAGAGCAATCAGCAGGCCACCGATACCGGAAAGCCCGGCTGGCTTGGCTGATAAGTGTCCGTAAAAGAGGCATTCCGAAAAATTACGGCATCCGCTAAGCGGGATTAGCGTAAAAAAGATGGACGGAGAATGGAGTTTTATCCATTCTCCGTCTTTTTTATACAACATACAACAAGGCCGGGAGGAACGTACCTCCCGGCCCTGCTTCAACCGGCATCTGTATCAGAGAAACCGCTCAGAATCCAGCCGGCAATCTGACCGGCCTCCGCTTGTGCAATGGTTCGGACCCGCCGCGCCATTTCTTCCGCTTCGTATTGGCTTCCGATGAGGGCGGATTCTACAGCGGGGACCAGCTTTTCATCCATTGCGTCGGAAAAAAGCTGTACGCCGGCAATGGAATTGCCGGAGACGGTGAGGCGCAGCTCAATACTCCCCCAATCGAACCGGGTTTCGTAGGAAACCGTGTAGTCCGACGCCTTTCCAAGAAGCCACTGGGGATCAGAGAATTCCGCGCGGAATTGCGCCGTCTGCGGATCATTTTCCGGTACGCGGTAGAGCCGCGCCGCGCCGTATTCGCTTTCAAATACCCGCACGAGGGCCTGGCGCATTTCCTCTACGGTAACCTCGGCGGACCATTCGCTGAGATTGCAGATACGGGAACGCACGCTTTTCACGCCCTTGGAACGCAGCTTGCTCCTGGAGGGCGTCAGATATTTTGAGGCTTTGCCGAGATCCGCGCTGATGAGAAGCGTGCCGTGGTGCAGAGAATGGGCCGCTCCCTTCTGAAACGCGTTGCCGGAGAACTTGCAGCCGTTCGGTCCGGCCACGATGTCGTTTCTCCCGGTCAGCCGGACCTGTATGCCAAACTGCGCGGCGGCCTTCTGAATGACCGTCATCTGACGGGGGATATCATAGATGCCGTTGGGCGCAATGAAGGTAAAGTTCAAATTGCCGGTGTCATGAAACACCGCGCCGCCGCCGGACTCTCTGCGCGCCAGCGTTACCCCGTCCGCTTCCATTGCGGAAAGGTCACATTCCCTATAGGCGTTCTGATTGCGGCCGATCACAACTGTGTTTGCGTTCTGCCACAGGTACAGGATCATCTCTTTTTCGCCCGAAAGAAAAAGGCGCTTTTCAACCGCAAGATTTTCCCATGGATGGAAGCCGCCGCCATATACCAGGATGCTCATGCTCCCGACCGCCTCTCTACAGAATAATGAAAACCGAATTGGCGTCCAGTTATGGTTCCTCTGTGAAAACACCGGGATTTTCCGGGTTATTGGGGGTCTGCCTTCTTCTTGATGTGATTTCCGATGATTTCCGAAACATCGCTGATCGTTATAAAGGCGCTCGCGTCCACCTCTTTGATCATACGCTTCAGTTCATAGATCTCAAACCGGTTCAGCACACAGTAGAGGACTGCCTTCTTACCGCTGATCAGGCCCTCTCCCTCCAGGGTCGTTACCGTGCGCCCCATCCTCTTATAGATTTCGTCCGCGATCATCTTTCCTTCGTCCGTGATGATCATGGCCGCTTTCGCCTGCTCCACGCCCTCTTCTACAAAATCGATTACTTTCGACGTGATAAAATACGTCAACAGACTGTACATAGCCCTGTCAAATCCAAACAGGAACCCGGCGACCGTATAAATCACAACATTGAAAAAGAGGACCGTCTGCCCCACGGGAAGATTAAACTTCTTGTTCAGGAAGATCGCCACCGTCTCTGTTCCGTCAAGGCAGCCGCCGGCGCGGATCACAAATCCCACTCCCACGCCCAGAAATACGCCTCCAAAACAGACGGCCAGCAGATATTCATGCGTAATATCCACAAACGGCTCAAAAATTTCCAGAAAACTTGAAAATGCCACCATGGCCACCGCGGATTTGACAATGAATTTATTTCCCAGCTTCCGCATGCCGATCAGCAGGAAGGGAATGTTGAGCGCCAGAGTCAATACGCCAAGAGGGAAGCTGCTCAGGTTATTGATCATAATCGAGATTCCCACAATTCCCCCATCCAGGATAGTGCAGGGAACTAAAAATTCTTCGATGGAAAACGCGGCGATCATTGCGCCCATCACCAGCATCGCGTAGCTGGATAGTTCCCGTATATCACATTTGAACCTTGATGTACTATTTGACATGAAACCCACCCCCTGGCATCATTATATCAACAGGATATGTGTCCGTCAAATAATTTTTCAATTCACCCGATCACATTTTGCAAAAGCGCCGGATATCGGAAGGCAATCAGAACAGAGGCTCCCCCGGCTGTGCCGGGGGAGCCTGGTCTGCTTTTGGGAATCAGCCCTGGTAGGGTTTACCGGTCTCCACAAAGATGCCTCTCTCGCCGCTCCAGCCCACATTGAAGCCCAGGGCCCTGCCCAGGTCCCGGAGCTTGTAGTAGGTGTAGGCCCCGCCCTGGTCGTCCTTCAGAACAATGGCCTCCAGGCTGGCGGCGGCGGCGTTGATCCGGGTCTCCGACGCGGCCGGCTCATAGGCCCGGTCGCCGGAGAAGGGCGTGGACATCTCCGAGCCGTTGGGGGTGTACGCCAGCCCCGGCTGGATGTTCACCGCGCCGTCCCAGCCCACCTCAAACTGGGCGGCGGTGCCGTTGAGGGCGAACGCCACATCCCGCAGCTTGATGTAGTTAGTGGGATTTCCGCTGGCATCCTTCAGGGCGTACATCTGGAACGAGATATTCCTTCCGTCCACCTCCACGCTCTGGGTGGAGGCGTAGGCCAGGGACCCGGCGGGCTGCTGAGGCTGAACAGGAGCGGCGGGCTGCTGGGGCTGAACGGGGGCCGCGCTCACCTCGCCGCCCTGGCTGTGATTGTAGACCCGGCCCGGACCGGTGTAGACGCCCTGGTGGATCTCCAGGAGATACGCGTCGCGATTGTACCCGACAAAGGCCAGGCAGATGTTGTCCTGGAAACCATCCGGACAATGGCCCGATCCGAACACGTCATTCGGTATGACGGTCTCCCCTTTCGTATCGACCACTGTGCTTCGATCCCAGGTAACGCCGCAGCTGAAGTCATCATTGAAAAGCCGCTTTCCTCCGATATAGTCATTCCGCGGGACATCCCGCAGGGCCGCTTTGCCGGTGACATCCACGAAGCCGATGCCGTCGCTGCCGCCCTGGTTGTTGATAAATTCGACCCGCAGCAGGCCGTCGTGGACGTCGCCCAGGGGCTTAGCGTCGCTGAAGGTGCCAACCACTCTGCCGGATCTGTCGATGATGGCAAAATTATAGTCCTTTTCGTTGCCGGAGCGCAGGTCGCAGCACACGGCGTAGCCCTCCGAGAAGCCACCGCTCCCGTCGTAGGAGTCGAAACCGTACTTGCCGCCGATATGCCTGGTCGCCTTCAGGGGAATGAGGTACCCGTCCGTCTTGCCCTCGGCGCACAACTGGTAGTAATCTTTCTTTTTATCTTCGGGGTTGTCCGGTTCGGAAATGGAGAACAGCTCCAGCGCCATATTCCCCTGTTTATCTAAAAAGCCGTATGATTTAACCTCCCTGCCCGCGCTGTCATAAGTGGCGATGCCGCCCGGCGCCAGGCCATTGTCGTATGGCGAGAAAACGCTGATCTTGGTTTTCGTATCGCTGGAAGAGGCAAACAGCACGTTTCCCCGTGTGTCGATGCACTCCCTCTGCTTGGACACCTCGTTATACACCACGTTTACGCCGTCCTTGAAGCTGAGAAGCCCTGAAATCGAGTAGAGGCATGGCGTCAGGATATTCCCCTTTGTATCCATGAAGCCGTAGAGCGCACTGCTGCCGTTCTTGGATTCTCCGTCCCAGTAGGCGAGGATGCCCTCGGAGACGTCAAAGTGATGAAATCTGCTGAGGTCATAGACCCGGTCGTTCGCCTTGAGGGAGCCTTCCGGCAGGACGATGTTGCCGTCCCTGTCCGCCCAATTCAGCTCATAGACATATTTACGGTTCACATAGTTCTCGTCCGACTCCGTGTCGTTATAGACCATGACGAGACCATCGTAGAACTGCAAGTTTCCCGCGAGGGTGCTTCCATTGGACGCTGGGAGGCGATACTTGGTGGAATTGAGCTTGTAGGGCGTGGCGGTGATGTAGAACCCGTCGCCCTGATAGACGTCGCAGGGGTCCGCCGCCAGCGCTGTCACGGGCAGCAGGCTCAGACTCAGCGCCAGGGCCAGCAGCATCGGGAGCAGCCTCTTTTTGCATGCTTTCATGTTGTGTTCTTTCCTTTCGCCTTGCGGTCTCCGCAATGATTCTATTTATTATAGCATGGGCGGGGAGCGGAAACCATATGCCGGCTGCATAGTGGCGGGGGGAATTTTCAGAGTACGCCGTGCCGGTACAATCCGTTTCCGAAGTAGTTTCGAAACTTTTGCGGAATAACTATTGAATCGCGTTGGTATGCCGCTTAAACATTTGGGAATAGTCATCCTGATGCTGCGAGCATTATCGAAACAGCGTTCGAAGCAGCCATGGAAACGGCCCGATTGGATGGACCGCCCGCCCGCCGGAAAGCCTGTTGGCAAATTTTTCGCAACTTTGATTCATCAAAAGTGAGGAAAGCGGCTGATTAGAGGTGGAATACACGGTTTTGCTTCTCTCTCAGTTCTTTTTCAAACAAATGCCTGTGTTGATTTTTGTTACATATTCAGTCATATATTTGCTTGGATATCCTTGACATTTGCACTATTCCCAAGTATACTATGCGCCAGAGAACCGGTTCACTTTTGCGGGCGATGCCCCAGCCACCTGTGTTGCGAAACACCGCGAAAACACCTTGGTTACCCCAAAACAGCAAAAAATGATGGACAAAGGGAGGATTTCGATGTACCAAACACGGAAACAACTGCTCAAGCGTGCCGGAAGCGCCATTCTGGCATTGCTCCTGCTGATTACGGCGGCAGGAATCACACCCACAGCAAGAGCTGCTGAAACCGGCAGTGTGGAGAGCCCGATCATTGTCAAGAACAGCGATGGAACCTATAATGTGACATTCCAGTACGCTGACGATGCGAGCGGAGCGACGATCCACCTCCGGGGAGATATTCCGGATAAGCTCACTTGGGATGGCGTAGACATGGACCAGGCCGACGGTGTCTGGACTAAAACGCTTGAAAATATCCCGGGCGGCACGTATGAGTACAAATTCCATTCAAGTGAGGGTGATAAGTGGTTCACTGACCCTTGCAATGATTTTGAGCGGAACGGCAACAGCCTGCTTGTTTTGGACCAGACGCCGCTTATTGCCCAAAGTGATGACAGTACCTACAGTGTGACTCTTTGGTACGCTGCCGGCGATGGTGTAACGTCTGTCGAAGTGATGGGCGGCGGACTGCCGGACACTACGTGGGACATCGGCGGATCTGTTCCGATGCAGAAAACCGCGGCAGGCAGCAATATCTGGCGGAAAACCTTCACGAATGTGCCGGCAGGTACTTACGAGTATAAGTTTGTCGTTAACGGAAGCGACTGGCGGGACGATCCCGCAAATCCAGCGCCGCAAAGCGGCGGCAACTCTCAGCTCAAGCTGGGTAACGCGGACATCCGTGAAGTCGAAGTCAATGGGAACGAGGTCACCTTCCGCTACTATGGCCCCGGCGCCCAGAAGGTATACCTGGCGGGTACGATGAACGGCTGGAGCACCGAAGCGGATGCGCTTACAAAGGGCGGCGACGGGATCTGGACCCTGACGAAGACGCTTGCGGCGGGTTCCTATGAGTACAAGTTTGTAATCAACGGCGAATGGGAAGGCGGCGACAACAAGCAATTCGTAGTCCCCGGCCTTTCCGGCGCGTCTCTGACAATCGAGGATGGACAGAGCGAGGGCACGCTGCCCGCAACCCTGAAGCTGTTCGATGCAGAAGGTAACTGGCGGGACGTCACGCCCGCTTACACTCTCAGCGACGCCCCGGCGGGAATCACCCTTACGGGCGACAAGATCACCGTGTCCGACGAGTATCCGGGCGGAACCTTTGATGTAACGGCGGCGTATGAGGACCTCACCTCCAAGGTAAGCGTTACCGTTATCCGCGTTTCCGCCGATGACATTGTCATCAAACTGCACTATCACAGAGAAGACGGCAACTATGATGGCTGGAACGCATGGATTTGGGGTCCTGATAACGACGGGAATTACAGCGGTGAATTTACTGAGACGGATGAAAACGGCGGCAAGGTGATTACCGTTGTCAATCCGGGTACTACCAGGCTTGGATTCATCATTCGCCTCCGGCAGGGCAGTAACGACTGGGCTGATAAGGATACCGGCGACGACCGGTTTATCAACATCCCGGAGCTCATTTCCGGTACTATTCATATCTACGTGGAATCCGGTGTGAAGAATTACACCAAGGTATACGATGAAGGGGCCGTTGTTGAGCACACCCTGATCGAGGCAAGCTACGACGGGGATACCACCGTCTCCGTCATTATGACCGGCAAAATTGATGGTCTGGCCGCCGGCGATTTCCGGATCAAGGACAGCGATATAGCGGTCACGGGCGTGTCGGCGGGCAAAGAATCTGAAAATTCTACATGGACATATGATCTGACGCTCAGCGAAGGGCTGGAATCGGGCGAAGTATACCTGCTTGAGTATAAGGGCGGGACATACAATATCTCGATGCCCAATGTCTACTCCACGGAAGCTTTTGAGGAGAAGTACACCTATGCCGGCAGCGACCTGGGCGCGACCTGGACCGCCGCGAAGACCACCTTCCGCGTATGGGCGCCCACGGCTAAATCCGTGAGCGTGAAGCTCTACGAGAGCGGCACGGAGGGAACGGACGATCTGATCAAGACCCTTCCCATGACGCAGGATGTAAACGGCACCTGGGTCGTTGAAGAAAATGGCGATTTGAACGGTACCTACTACACTTACGAAGCCGAGGTAGCCGCCAAGACCGTCGAGACCGTCGATCCTTACGCCAGGACCACCGGCGTCAACGGCAAGCGCGCCATGGTCATCGACCTTGATTCCACCGACCCCGAGGGCTGGGCCCTGGATACGAACCCCAACGCGGACCTCACTTATACCGACGCCGTCATTTATGAGCTGCATGTGAGAGACCTGTCCTCTGACACGAGCTCCGGTATCAGCGCCCAACATACCGGCAAGTTCCTTGGCCTGACCGAAAACGGGACTGCCACTTCCGGCGGGATGCCTACGGGCATCGACCACATCAAGGATCTGGGCGTTACCCATATTCACCTGCTGCCGGTATATGATTTCGGTTCTGTCGATGAGACAGGGACCGGTTCGCAGTTTAACTGGGGCTATGATCCCGTCAACTATAACGTTCCCGAAGGCTCCTACTCCACTGATCCGTATGATGGCGAAGTGAGAGTGCGGGAAATGAAGCAGATGGTAAAGTCGCTTCATGACGACGGCATCAGCGTCATCATGGATGTGGTGTACAATCACGTCCAGAGCGGCGATACGTTCAGCGTTAACCAGCTTGTACCGGGGTACTTCTCCCGCATCAAGGATGACGGTACGTATTCCAGCAACTCCGGCTGCGGAAACGACACCGCCTCCGAGCGGAGCATGGTTCGCAAATTCATCGTGGATTCCGTCAATTACTGGGCGGACGAGTATCACATCGACGGCTTCCGGTTTGACCTGGTGGGCCTTCTTGATACGGAGACGATCAACGAGATCGTGACAACGGTTCATGCGAAGCATCCTGACGCGATTTTCTACGGCGAAGGCTGGAGCATGTCGGATTTCGTGACCAAGGAAAATGTGGTTATGGCCACCCAGGGGAATTCCGCCCAAACGCCGAACTTTGCCTACTTCAGCGACAACATCCGCGATGCCCTCAAGGGCAGTGTCTGGGATTTGGCTCCCGGTTATGTGGCCGGTTCCCCCAACTACACGGCGGCTATTACAGAGGGCTTTATGGCGCGGCCCAGCTGGAGCAGCAATCCGACCCAGATCGTTAACTACGCCTCCTGCCACGACAATTACACCCTGTTTGACCGCCTGGTCCTTTCTACGCCGGAGGCAACAGGCGCGGACCAGATCCGGATGAACAACCTGGCGGCGGCCATTTATCTCACGGCGGAGGGAATCCCCCTCATGCAGGCCGGTGAGGAAATGCTCCGCACAAAGGTAAATGAGGACGGCTCTTTCAATGAAAACAGCTACAACGCCCCGGATTCCGTCAACAGCATCAAGTGGGATGTTCTGGACAGCAAGGAATACCAGGATGTCTATGCGTATTACCAGGGGCTGATTGCGTTCCGCAAGGCGCACGGCGCTCTGCGGCTCACCAGTGAGGCGGATATTACCGCCCATGTGCATCCGGTGAGCGGACTGCCTGCCAACGTGGTGGCGTTTGAGATCGACGGCGGCATCAATGGTGAAACGGCCGAGAGCCTGTACGTGATTTTCAACCCCAACAACGCCGAGCAGGAAATTGCCCTTCCCGAGGGTACCTGGAACGTATACATCAACGGAGAAAAAGCCGGAACGGAGATTCTGGAAACCATCACAGATGGCACTGCGACAGTTGCTCCTATTTCCGCTCTGGTGCTTGCCATCGCTTCCGCTGATTATCCTGATACCCCCCACCTCCCTGTCATCCCCAGCAAGCCCGGTGCTTCTGGGAATTCCGGCAGCACCACCACCCCTGGGAATTCCGGCAGCACCAGCACAGACGCGCCCAGCAGCTACCCTGTAGAGACCCCTGCTGAGAATATGCGGCCTGCGAACGGCTCTGTCAGCGCGGATACCTCCACCGCCGTCCCCGGCGACACCGTCATTGTGATGCCCACTCCTGACGAGGGCTTTATTACCGGCAATGTTTCTGTCACGGATGCGGATGGCAATCCTGTCGCCGTCAAACGAAATGACGACGGAACCTACAGTTTCACGATGCCCAACTCCGGCGTTGCAGTGAGCGCCGCGTTCGTCACGCCCGGCAGTATCTATGTCGACCTGGACGATGGCGCATGGTATCGTAATTCCGTGGCGTTCGTCATCAATTCGGGGCTGATGAGCGGTACCGGCACCAGCACGTTCGCGCCGGATGAGACGACAAACCGCGGCATGATCGTTACCATTCTCCATCGCCTGGCCAATACGCCCCGTCCTGGTTCAGATTTGGCCGCCTTTAACGATGTAACGGCTGGCGCGTACTATGCCGACGCGGTGTACTGGGCCGTTGCGAAGGGTGTGGTCCAGGGCTATGGCGACGGTACTTTTGGTCCCGGGAACGCCATCTCCCGTCAGGATCTGGCCGTGATGCTGTGGCGTTACGCCGGTGAGCCGGCCTCCGCTCAAAGCCTGACCGGCTGGTCCGACACCGGAAGCGTAAGCAGCTACGCGCAGACCGCCATGGCCTGGTGCATAGAAAACGGACTCATCAATGGTTCCGATGGTGCGCTGAACCCGCAGAGCAACGCTACTCGCTCACAGGTTGCGGCGATTATCACGCGCTTCTGCCAGAATGCTGCAAGGTAACCGCATCTCATATCACTCATAACAAAAGAGGAGGCCGGGCAAACAGCCCGGTCTCCTTTATCGTCAGCAAAGAGCCGCGTGTATAGCAGTCGTAAGCGTCAACACCCCCCGCCTTGCCAAAACTTAGAGGGAATGAGAAAATACAATAGAGTCTGGTGTAGTGCCGTGTACTCTAGGGTCGTACATGGCGCTGCATGTAATCGAAGTGTTTTTGGGGGGGAATAAAAATGGAGCGAGGGCTGCAAAAAGCGAACCATTATAACCAACTGGCAGAATGGTGCAGCGGGTGGATGCCTGCCGAAGAAGCGGACAGAAGGCCGGCGAGTGGTGCGCAGAACAGGGAATACATCTTGCTCCGGTTCCTCGTCAAGTATCAGGTCGGGGGCGTAATAATTTCCAACCTTCGTATAGGTTGATTCTGCCATAATGAACCTCCTTGTGTTCAAGTCCTATTGTCATAGTCTTTCCACGAAAAGTTCAGTTGATCGTGTCCCTGTTCGTGAATTTTTATGGACAACTGAACTCGTCACAAGGTATTATGGCATATCCGTTTAAACCTGATGGAAACGTAAATTTGCGGTCATGCCAGTGGGAGCTTTAGATTATAGTCTAATCAACAACTAAAAATGCTGATTATCATGTGATTTTTACGGATTATAGTAATCAAAAATCGGAGGGGTTTCGAGTGAATCCCTCCGATTTCTTTATTACGTTGGCAATTAAATAATCACCAACGTAATAACATTTAATAAAATGCCGTTTTGCTCGCCCCTTGTGGGGCAACCGCAAAACATGGCAAATATTACTTCGGCAATCCATAGTCTCTTCTGGCTTTTGGATTATTTAATTGCCGAAGTAATAATACGCTGTCTGAAAAGATTTAAGTCAGAGACACCGATATGGACAGCGGCGGCATACATGCAGTCCATACCACGAAATTATTTTACTCTGTGACAAACCGTTCCCAATTGGAATTGGCTTCCGCCATTGCCTCATCAAGGGATACTTCATCACCAAAGTATCGCAGCAACGGCGCATAAACCGCGTCATACCATCCATAGGGCTGCTCATAAGCGCTGCACGGTATGTCCAGAGCATCCTGAATCTGATGGAAATATTTCCATCCTTCTCCTTCAAAATTCCGATGCTTCCATTCCCTGGAGTAGCTGTTTGCCCATGTTTCCTGTGCGGCTTTGTTGAGCGGCAGGGAGTTGCTGGAGTAAAGACCACCTGAAAAGCCTTCGCTGCTGACCAGAAATTGCAGAAAATCCCAGGCGGCATCCAACTCCCTGGACTGGGCGTTTAAGCCCCAGCAGTAGGCATAGCCCTGCTGGTTTTTATTGACTTCGCCTTTCGGATATGCTGCCACACTGGGGGTCATTGCCCCGCTCTCAACAATATTTCGCAAATCCCAGATGGAATCGGAAACATTTCGATTTGACTCTCCCAGCACAAACAGAGCTTTGCTGCTCCCGTGAAAAATGCTCTGCGGCACCTCCCGAACCAACTGCCTGCTGTCCATCAGCGTTTTCAGATTCTCCATCAGTTCCCGCAGATACGGCTGATCGAGCTGAACCGTTCCATCGGATTGCTGAGCGGCGTACAGATTCGCCAGGAGAATATCCTGCAATATCTTTTCAAATCCAAAGCGGGAGGTATCGGACGCAGCAAGGGAGAGGTCTGTTCCATCCTCTTTCCATTCCAGCGCCATTGCCAGTAATTCCGACCAGGTGATGCAATCGGGGTCAATGTTTAACTCATTCAGAAGTTCCTCGTTCCAGACATAATAAGTTGGAACTACGCCCAAGGGGAGGGCACGGATCGCGCCATCTTCACCCCGCAGAGTCTCCACCTGATTCCATTGCAGCTCATCTTTGAATGAGCAGGCATCCAGATAGGCAGACAGATCCGCAAAGGCGTCTGTGTTTGTGATAATCCGTGTGTCCAGGCCAAAACCGTTTACCATGACAACATCGCCTAAACCACCCGCCATAGCGCGCAGGGCAAATTGATCTTTGTATTCCTGGAAATTTCCTCTATAATCTTCCGCGGAGAGATATTGGGTATCCCAAAAAAATGTTACCTCTGGGTGGTCGCGTTGGTAAAGTCTGGCGGCGGTATCCACGCTGTCGATCACATAGGGAGCTGTAATGGTTAATCCTACCTTATCCGCTGGCTGCGCGTCACTTTCCACCGGTTTAAAAATATACAGATCGCGCCGCGTCCACCTGTCCTCCTGATTTTCTGCGGAAAGATCCCCGTTTAGTGAAGATAAGTATACCTGATATTCTTCACCAATCGCAAATCCGCCATCCGCTGCCGACAGGAGCGGTAAGTCCTCCGGCACACGGGTCAGATCCCGCGAGAGCGTGGTCAGTTCCCACGCAGTTTTACCCGTCTCTGGGTCAACAGCAAAAATTTCACAGTATGTACCCCGCGATGCGCCTAAGAGAAACAGTTCATCCCTGCCGGTATCTGTTATGGCCTGTGTGCTCATGCTGGGCAGTTCATTTGTGGACCACAATCCTCCGGATTCCTCCAGGGAATATTTTACCAGCGTATCGTTCCCATTAGAGGGGCGCAAAAGATAGTACAGGCTTCCGGTATTGTCCAGGCAGTATGACGTGACCGGTTCCCATATTCCGCTTATATTTCCCGCGCCCAGATCGAGCACCGCCAGTTTTTGACCGCCAAACAGCACAAGCTGATCGTTCCACATGGCAAAAGAGGAGAGTCCGCATTCCATAAATGCAGAGACAATTTCCGGTGCGATTTCAACTGCTTTCTGATTTTCTATGTTATAAAGAATCCAGTTCTCACCCCCCATATAGTCCGGATACAGCGCCCACGGCATACTTCCGGCGTCCACATAGAGAAGTTCCGGGAACCACCCTTCGAAAAAGTCGTCATCCTCCCAAGTACGCAGAACGTCTCCGCTGTCCGCCGCGATAATGCTGACGCTGAAATCGTCCTCTTCATCCGCAACGGAAAAATAGCAGATTTGGTTCTCGTATATGGAAAATTTCCCCTGCGATTCCAGGCATAACGGAGGAATCTCCTGCCGCTCCTCTTTGACGGGCTGGTAATATGTCATGCGCCGTCCTGCCAGCTTTACCCCCTCGGCGGGTTCCATGGTACTATCGCCGACGTGGGTAAAGTTATCTTTTCCGGCTTCCGGTCCAGGCGTTTCTGTCGGGCGGGTAAACCACCAGGTCCCGGCAATAGCAGTCAAGAGCAGAAGAAGAACCAGAAATCCTATCTGAATCCGCTTATCTTTCAAATATTTCATTTTTATGTTGCCACATCCTTCTTTTTCGTTTAGTCCAAATTGTGTAACCTATTGCAATTGCCGCCCATTCCGCGCCTGCCGATTGGTATCCAATTTTCAGCTTTTCCGCCAGTCCGGCGCCATAATCGGAAATCCGCCCCTCCGGGAATGCGATGGAGAACCACTGCCGGTAGTGTTCCCATTGAAAGATGCTGTCCTGTGGTAAAAATCCGCCCGGCAGTTCTATGGGAACATTCCAGAGCCAGCGTATCAGCGCCGCCACTAAAAACGTTCCAATGGTCAGTACGATCATTTTCGCCAGAAGCCGGACGCTCGCGCCGTATAAATAATCCTGCCAATACTGCGTCTCCAGCGATTTCCGGAACAGCGCAAGCTCACGTTTCCCGCCCTGCCACGCCATCTGGCACAGCATGAAGATTACTGCTATTGCTGCGGCCACCATCCACAGCCGACCGCTCTGCCGCAGGACTGCCGTGCTCCAGGAATAGTCCAGCGCTACGGCGTCGGGATAGTCTGCTTTCAGCATGGACAGGACCTCCTGTGCGGTGAAGCGATCCGCGCCGCGCACCACCAGCCGGTCATCCTCCCAGGTTACATCCCAGCCTTTCCCGGCTTCCCGAAGAATGTCCTCGGCTTCTGATGAAACGCCCAGCAATTCCACCTGGTCCTCCATATTCCGCAAAAAGCCGTCATCTTCCTCCCACACGCGGACAGGAACCGTGCTGCCGCTCAGAGGCCGGTCCGCGTACTTCACCACTTGCGCGTCCGAATATCTTCCTTGCAGGGCCGCGTTTACGGCGTCCTCCGCTTCCACCATCACCTCCTTGCGGCGGACGGCAACAGGATAAAACCAGGAGCGGGTATCTGTTTCCAAAATATAAATGTATTTTGACGACCCGCTTCCATAGACCGCCCCCACTGGGACAACGCTGTCATAAGAGGTCCCGTCAACACTGCCTCCCTGGATTCTTGTGCAGGAGACCCACGGCGTCCGCAGAACGTCCAGCTTCCAACTGACCAGGGTAAATACCAGCATCGTCAGGAGAAAAATCCACAGCATTCTTGCCGCGTTTCGATTCATAGTCCGCCCCCTTACTTGATGCTGCTCAGACTGATGCCTTCCTCTAAAGCCTTCTGGCAGAAGAGATATACCAGCATTGGCGTCACCGCGTACAGAACGCCCGCCGCGAAGGCGGATGGCCCAAAGACCTGTCCGCTGAGCCGCTGGGACAAGGGCAGCAGATTTTCACTGCGCAGAAACACAACGGGCTGATCCACCATCGACCAACAGCTAATGAGTTGAAGCACAATCAGGGATACAATGGCTGGCCTGCACATTGGCGCAATGATCTGCGTCAACGTTTGGAACCATCCTGCGCCATCTAACTGCGCCGCTTCTATAACCGCCCGATCCAACCCCCGCAGGAACTGGGTCAGCAGAAATGTTCCAAAAGCCCCGAAGCCAAGGGGTAAAATAATGGCCAGCCGCGTGTCCAGAAGGCCGAGAGCGTTCAGCAGCAAATGCTGGGCGACTACTGTCGCCTGAAAAGGCAGCAGCATCAGCAGCGTATAGAGAAACAGCACCCCGTTCCGTCCATGAAAGCGATACTGCGTCAGTCCAAAGGCTGCCAGCAGCGCGGTGGGAACGCACAGTGCCAAAATTGCAGATGTGTAAAGCACGGAATTCCAAAACCAGGTAAAAAACTCCTTCGTATAGAGCAGGATATCCTCGTATTGCCTTAGTGAAAGATGCCCCATGCTCCGTACAGAATCTGCCAGCAAATATCCCATGGGGATCAGGCAGCACACCGCGACGAACGACAGCAGTACACGCTGCGCGGCAAATCGAAACCCTCTATTCCACATTCCACTTCAGCCTCCTTTGCCCCAGCAATACTAACGCCACCAGTCCGGACAAACATATCGCCAGCAGGAACGCGGCCGCGCTTAAACGCTGGTAATTCAGTTTGTAGAAATTGTTGTTCATAAAATGCTGGAGCATATACACCGTCTTAGGAGGGACTTCACCGTAAATCATGTAGACGTCCCGAAACAGAAGGAAGTAATTTACCACAGAAACCACGCCGGCAAAAAGAAGTGTAGGGGCGATCAGCGGGACTAAAATGAGCCTCACATAACCGCTCTCACTTGTGCTGTCCAGGCGGTAACTCTCCTGATACTCTGGCGGGAGGGAGCGGATGGCACTCGTAAGGATGATGCAGATATATCCCACATTGCGCAGAAGATACAGTACCAGCAGAAGCGGAAATGCACTTCGCTCCAAAAGATTCCTCGAAGACATTCCCAGCAATTCCAGCAGACGGTCCGCCGCGCCGCCTGTGCCCCATATGCTCCGCCATGCTACGGCCAAGCTGGACGCTGGCAGTACGAACGGCAGCAGCAATGCCCACCTCTGCCAGCTGAAACTGTCTTTTGCCAAAATCACACTGAGCAGCAGCGAAAGCAGTAAAAGCATTGGTACGCCCACAGCCAGAAAAGAGGCCGTATTTCCAACCGCCTGCCTGAAAACGGTATTGCCCAGCAGATCCTGGAAATTTTCCAAACCTACAAAGCGGCGTTCTACCACCCCCTGGGTGAAAGTGTAGATCAGACTGATGAAAAACGGGATCACATAAAATGCCAGCAGCCCCAACAAACCCGGTAGAACCAGAAGAATGCCGGTGTAAACTGCCTTTTTTCTCATACAACCGCCTCCTTTGCGTCAAATTGTGCGGCACTCGTTTATTCTAGCCTGAGAGCGCTGTTTGGGTAGGCGTTATCTAAGGCCTTATTCTGGATAATAAACCACTTTATATTATTTGTCAATAAGTATTTATATTAGAAATATTAAGCAAATTTCCACTCTAACCTTATGTAACTCGGCAAATGGTGGCAAAGCCTTGATTTTCAGGCGTTTCCGCCATTTGCCGTGTGGGAGAGCTTTTCGCATATACCGGCATATCCCGGCGTGACTTTGCGCTGAAACGTAGTACGGAAGTAGTAAAAGCGGCCTTTCGCTTTCTTTTTTACTACGCGGCCAGCCGCTCCATCTCTGCCTTTACGGAACAAGCGTCAACATGGGTGTAATAGTCCAGTGTCATGGTGATGTTGGCGTGGCCCATGATATACTGCAAAGCCTTGGGATTCATACCGGCGTTGGCCATCCGGGTACAGAACGTGTGCCGGAGGGAGTGCGGGGTAATGTTGGGCAGCGGCTCCTTGTGGTGCTTGTTGTACTTCTTCACAAGGCCCTTAATCATGGAGTTGTAGTTGACGCCCACTCTCGGCGTACCGTCCTCTTTGAGAAACAGAAAGTTTGTGTAGCCGTCCACCGTGATGGTAGTTTTCTTCCCTCGGTTCTTCAGCACCCGCTTCAACGCCCGGTAGACCGGCTCACTCATGGGAATTTCCCGGTAGCCGCTCTTGGTCTTGGGCGTTTCAATATAGTAGCCGTTCTTGCTGTCCCGCAGGAGCTGGTGGTCTACACGGATCAGCCGGTTCTTAAAGTCAAGGTTCGTGGTCAGCCCGCAGAACTCGGAGATGCGAAGCCCGGTTCCCAGCAGGATGATAAGCTCATCGGCGTACTTCTGATATACCGGGTCATTCTGCGTGAAGTCGATCAGGCTTTCCTCCTGTTCCGGCGTCAGTACGGTTTTCTCGCCCCTGTCATCCTCCAGGACTTTGTTCAGGGCAAAGCTGAACGGGTTTTTCCGAACACAGTCATCCTCAATGGCGATGAAAAACGCCGCCCGGAGGGAACGCTTGTAGTTGCTGATGGACTGAAAGCTAAAGCCCTTCTCCCTCATGCGGATAGCCCATTCCTTGGCGTCGGAGGGCTTCACCGCGTCAATGCTTTTCCCGCCGAGGGGATCATCCCGCAAAAGGCCCATCAGGTACTCACGNTTCTTCTTGGTGCCCCGCTTCACATCCACCCGCTGACTGTTCTGCTTGGCGTAGAGCTGGCAGACGGTCATTTTTTTGCCCACGGTGTCGATGCCGTCCGCAATATCCCGGTTGATCTCCTTTTCCTTCTCGCGCAGGGAAACATCGTCCCGCTTGCCTGCCGGGGTCTTGTCCGTGGCCACCAACTTCCAGGCGTAGACGAATTGGGGCTTGCCGGTGCTGTCCGTGTACTTATATGCGTATCTCCCGTCTTTTCTCTGGCTCTCTCCAGTTCTTAAAATGCGGCCTTTGCTGTCACGTCGTTTCTCCGCCATTGTAAAAAACTCCTTTCCAAAACTGGAACGAGCCTTGATACGACTTGGGTATATTCTATCATATTTCCGGCTCTATGCAAATCTGCGAATTAGATCACATCCAGGGAGTCGATAACCTTTTCAAACTGCTTGCGCTTGATCTGGATGCGGTTCCCGTTCATTATCAGCCAGTTGGCGTCCGGGTTTTCCTCCGCCAGCTTCCGCAGCTTCTTTTCCCCGATGCGGAAATACTTGGCCGCTTCCTCGATGGTGAGTGTGTACTTCTCCCAAATAGGCACATCAGGATAGCTCATACGCCCGCCCCTCCTTTCGGCGTTACCATATATTCCGTTCCGGGGTGCTGGCCGCAGTAGACACAAATCTCTTTTTCAGCCTGTCCCGGTACAGCTTTCCGCAAAGCAAAAGCGCCTGTGCCGCGAAAAGCGTCAGCACAAGCGCCGCATAAGCAGAGCGTCAGTTTTGGGGGTGCGGGTTCAATCAGGCCGATGCTGATAGCCAGGGCGTGGTTGATGCCCCGGATATGGGTTTCATTCAGCCTGCCGATGTAGTCAGACAGCCGCCGCTTGTCCACGGTGCGAATTTGCTCCAACAAGACAAGGGACGGCTGCGCCAGCCCGTTCCCGGCGTCCAGGTAGTAGTGGGTGGGCAGCTTGGCTTTGATATTGGCCTTGCTGGTGATGGCGGCGATGATGACCGTGGGACTGTGCTTGTTGCCCACGTTATTCTGGATGATAACAACGGGCCGGTTGCCTTTCTGCTCCGAGCCGATCCCGCTGCCCAGGTCGGCGTAATAGAGATCGCCGCGCAAATATGTCCTGCTCATGGTGTTTGACCTCCTATAAAAATTAGACGGCCTGCGCCGCCTATGTAGGGGCCGGACAGCACGATATATGGGTATATCAAGGTTGGGGAGATATAAACGCTCTCCGTTTCCATAAACCTGTCATACTGTCCGGCCTATATGAAAGCAAGCCTATTTGTCCTCGACACCCCGGCCCGCTGTGGGAAGTCATCAAACGGCTGGCGGCACACCAGCTCCACGGGAATTTCACCCCCGGCAGGTTCTCTGTCGGCTGCTCTCATCGCCTGCGACGGCTTTGCGCTGGAAAACGCTATCACGCTCGGACTGTGACTGAACAGGAGTATCGCCCCATTGTCGGTCGTGGCCGTACCGGGAGCCGCCCGGTATTTTGTAGCCGCTGTTTCTCGCTCCATGCCGGACAAACAGACCTTGGACGAAATGATAAAGCGGCATCCTGTTGTCCTGTCCAGCACATCATGGCGCAGCGTCTAAATCAGCTTGCAACAATGGGAAAGTGCTTGATGAATGGGTATGAAATTGTCAAAGGTCAAACCCATTCACCGTAAAGAACGAGGAACAGGTGGAAGGCTTTCCATCGCCCTCCACCTGTTTCCTCACTCAAACGCTAAATTGTAACCTCCCCGGACAGAAAATTTTTGAGTTTTTTCAATGCTGAAGAAATTGACTTTATCACAGCGGGGTGGCTGCATCCCTCCATGTCTGCAATTTGCTCATATGTAAGCTCCCCGAAATAGTACAACACCAAACGACGGCGCTGTTTTTCAGGCAGTTGGGCGATTGCTTGATGCAGCTTGTCCACTTCTATCCGCTGTGANATCGTTTCTTCCACGCTNTCCTGGGGCTTTGCGGCCCGCTTATTNAGCGTCGCCTCCGTTANGTCGGACTGTTCATAGTGCCTGTCCACNTCGTTGAAAAAGGAAAGATCGTCCAGCTCAAACTCGTTGAACGCATCGAACAAAGTCCTGTCAATCTCCATCCAGCGTTTTACCCCGTCACAGCCCTTAAAGAACAGATAGAAGCGCGGGTGAGCGGTGTTGATGCCAGCGGTATATATCTCATAGGGATTTTCTTCATCTCTCCGGCGCTTGGGCCGGGGGTCAAGATTTTTGGGATGGCTGTCTGCCATGTTCCTTTACCTCCAGTCTGAATTTTTGAAAATTCAGACTGGCAGGCGGGCCACGGCATCCTACATTTCCAACCGGCTTATTAGTATGTTTTGGTTGGAAACAGCAAAAAACGCTCGATAGGTCATAGACCCACCGGGCGATTTGCAAAGTATAGATATTAGCTTTTACATTGTATAGTTGATAATCATGGTTGCAATTCTCCCAGGCGGTAGCCTGGATTTTTTTAACAGCGTGGTATTTACCTGATATTGTCGAATTGCTATGCGTTTCATAGCGGCTGCCTCCTAATCAGCCGCAAGTTCCGTAAACAATCGGACGGCGGCTTTCGTCACCGAAAACCGCCGTCCGATTTGGCATCATGTAATTTGGGCGCAGAAAATTAACTGCCTCGACCAACGGTTTTTTTCTTTCCCCGTCGGGGCAGACAATTTCTGTAACAGCGAAACCAATGTGCGCTAATCGGTCTGCTGTGCTTTTTCTTTCAGCTTTTGAAACGATATGTCACTGATTGCGTGTTCTATTTGGTGGGCGTCTTGCTCTGCTGTTTCCCGATCAACGCCAGCAGCGATTAACTGCTCCATGAAAAACTGGTGGCGTTCATAAATCTTTTCGGAAACAGTTCGTCCTTTATCGGTCAGACAAAGGCATCCGTTTTCACCTACAATCAAAAATCCGCCAGTCCGCAGGTTCTTTACCGCGTGGCTAACACTTGCTTTTGAATATCCCATATATCTGGCAAGGTCAACTGATCTGACACTTCCCCTTTCCTGGTGGAGTATCAAAATAGCCTCTAAATAGTCCTCCGAGGACTTACCTAATGTCAGGTCGTTTCACCTCCTTGCGGATATGCAGGAGTTTCCACAGTCAAAGCACGATTGATTTTGATTGCAAAAATCAAAGTAACTGCTGTCGTTAAAAGGTCGGCTGCTGGCTGTACCCAAATGACCCCGGATAACTGGAAAAGGCGTGGCAGCACATAAATCAAGGGCAGGAAAAACACACCTTGTCGGCTCAAACTCAATAGTCCACCTACCAAACTTTTTCCGATGGAGAGATATAGACTTGCATATACCATTTGGAAGCCGAAGGTAACAAACAATACCGCATTCAGTCGGAGGGCTTTGCCTGCCAGATTTACCATTTCTGTATCGGTTCCAAAAAGAGATACAATCGGCTCTGCAAGGGCAAAGAGTACGATAGCCACGATAATGCCAAATGTTGTAGACCAAATCAGGCAAAGGCGGATAGCCTTTTTCAGCCGGTCAAATTGTTTTGCACCGTAGTTATATCCAGCAAACGGCTGAAACCCTTTTAAGAAGCCAAAGACAATGTAAGTTCCAACCGTCATAACACGGGTGACAGCTCCCATCGCCGCCACAGCATAGTCTCCGTAAGGTTTTGCCGCGCTGTTAGTAAGTCCCATAGACGCGCTGGCAAGAAGCTGGAACAGAAGCACAGGAATACCGATTTTCAAAATTTCGCCCAAAAGCCGGGGAGAAAGCCGAATGTTCTGCGGTGACAGCCGTAAAACGCCCTGTTTTGTTGCGATGTACCCAATATAAAGCGCCATGTTGACGCATAGAGAGATTACCGTAGCGATGGCCGCACCCTCAATGCCCCAATCCAAACTGTAAATCATAATAGGGTCTAAAATGACGTTGGTGATACTGCCTGTGAGCATGGCGATCATGGTAAAACGGGTAGCGCCCTGTGCGGTCAGAAGATTGTTCATCGTAACGGTAAACACATTGATAATGGAGCCAGTCACATAGATTTGGGCGTAGGCTCTCGCATAGNGCAANATCGTGTCNGTTGCTCCCAGCGAAGCCANAACAGGGTNAAGGAACACCATAATNCCCGTGATGATAACCGCNCCNACNAGGACNCTGGCAAANAGGGCGGTGGANGCGGCGCGNTTGGCCTCNNCNTTGTCCCCCTTTCCAAGCGACCGGGAAATGTANGACGATGCTCCGGCACCAAACATCATCCCCAAGCCAATGACAATCTGCACAATGGGAAATACCACAGACACCGCTCCCATCTGGCTCATGCCCAGGCCACCCACAAAATAGGCATCAATGGCGTTGTAAAGTGCGGAGATCAGCATACCGATCATGGTCGGCACACCTAATTTCATCAACGAAGCCGCTACCGGCTCGTCCCGCATGATGCTAATTCGATTTTTGCTTTNCTGATTCATTGGTTGTCCTCCTGATTTTGATTTTTGGATTTATTTCGACGGTGGGAGCCGTATCGCTCCCGCCGAAGAATACTTTTGACGATTGTGCGATATTGTGGATTGTCGCTTTCTAATTCCGCTTCAATTTCTCGGCAAATGACTTCCTCGCTTTTTTGTAGTTCGGCAGAGTAAAGCAAATCAAACGTAGCCGCGGTACAGCATCCGCTTTCTATCAGCCGGAAATGGTTTATGCTGACCTTGCCGCTATACTTTTGCAGAACGTGTTCGACTTTATCCCGCAAATGTTCCGTCAAGACATCGTCGTCTATGAGATAATCCGCTTGGATAAAACAGTCACAATGAAACTGCTTGTATAAGGAACAGGATATTTCTTGAATTGCATTGTAAAGTCGTTCGCTGTCTTTTCTGTACCCCTCAATCCGCAGGGAGATCACAAAATAGCCAAACCCATAATCATGCACCATCAAATTCTGTACCGCCGCAATTTCNGGNTATGCTTNNACANNCCGCAGAACATNGTCAANNATGNNCTGGTCGGTNGCTTGNCCCATNANCCGNCCCAGGACTTCCCAAAGGCTTTTTATNCCNGCTATCACAATAAANCCAGATACCACAGNGCCGCAGTANCCGTCNATCTGCCANCCNNTCNCATGACCNATTACTGTTGAGAGTAAGACCGCTCCCGTGGCGGCGGCATCGCTGATACAGTCAGCGGCAGTTGCCTTCAGCGTTTCGGAATTTGTAACTTTNGCAAACTGNTGGTTGTAAAAATACATATAGCCTTTTACCAAGATGGACAGCACCAGGACGATAACGGTTGCCACGCTGAACAGCGGCTTTTGNGGGTTNAGGATGGATTGGANAGAGGAATGGATTANCTGGCCTCCCATCAGCACCACAGCAAGNGAAGCGAAAATACCCATAATCCACTCAAACCGTCCATGACCGAATGGGTGGGTATTTCCNCGGCCATACCGTGCAATCTGAAACCCTAAAAGCGTCATAAGTGAAATTCCTGCATCCGACANGTTGTTAAATCCGTCTGCGGATATGGCAACCGANCGGCTGAAAAANCCNGTTNNGATNTTTGCCGTACANAAAAGCAAGTTCAGNATNATACCTNCNANGCTTGANANTGAGGCATAGGCCCTTTTNNCNGCNGNNTCAGATATGTTNGCTTTNNCTCTGAAATNCANNTTNATTANTTGAGCCATCATNGGCTGTTCCTCCTTTAATTTTGAACNANANTTCAATATTGTTCAATAAAAAAAGGAACCGGTCTTAAAGACCGATCCCAGACAAATACATTNTGGATAACTTGTGTAAAATCATAANTGCCCATTCCTTTCCCTTGTAGTGGTACATGATCTGCATNAGGCCNTCCACAAAATTGTTCGCAATAATGTGNATNAAAACTGCGTCTGCGGNGNTATCNTCCCGATGCTNCAGCAAGTGAGCTTCTATATCTTTGACAAANCGNTCTTTCTCACATTCATATTTTGTGCCGCNGCTCTTNTCNATCAGGATGATAAATTCTTTTCGATGGTCAAATANGTTTAGCAGACATTCCGTTTCNGNCTTGCTCAACCCATAGATTTCTGTGTTGAGGTGTTCGCTCTTGTTCTCTCCACCAGTGGTCAATACTCGCTCCCAGTCATACAGCACGGGGCGGAGAATAGCATCGAACAGATCAGCCTTGTTCTTGTAGTAAGAATAGATAAGGCCCGTAGGGATTTGTGCGTTGGCCGCGATGTTCCGCATAGCTGCCAGCTTATAGCCCCTATCAAAAAATTCATCTAAAGCAGATACAAGAATTTTTTCTCGTATCTCGTCTTTCAATACTTGTGCCATAGCGACCTCCAATATTGAATTACCGTTCAAGTATAGCGCAAGACAAATGGTTTGTCAAGCCCTTATTTAGCTCAACGACGCCAAAACATAAAGTATAAAATGTAATAGCTGTATTTTATACTCTATTTTACTCCCGGAATATAAAGTATAAAATATAAGTGGGTGATACAATATGGCCAATATCCAAGACTGCCCTGGTTTTGAAACTTTTGGAGCAGATGTCAAAGCGGCAAGAAAGCAAATGCGGCTATCTCGACAAAAGGTTGCAGAAATGTTGAATATCTCGCAGTTCTATCTTATCAATATCGAGAACGACAGCAAAATACCAAGTCTACCCATTGTCATACAACTCATTAACATTTTTGCCCTACCTGCTGAAAAATATTTTAATCGGCCTCTTGCTGAGGGTGAGAGCAATCAGCGTCAGCGAGTTGGTCAAAAGGTAAAGCTATGTCCCGAAGAATATTTGCCCATTATTGAGGGAGCATTGGACGGAGCGATTGAACACACATATGTTAAAGAGGCGCGGTGACATTTATGTTGTCACCGCGCTTCCATTACTTCTCACTCCATCCTTTGCACACATCAATCCAGGCCGCATAGCCGGAATACTTCTCCAATTCTTCAATGGACAATTCAATCGCGCTGTTACTGCTGCCGCAGGCGGGGAAAACGGTTTCAAACCGCTTTAGGGAATTGTCGAGATAGACCGTTACCCCTTCATTGATGCCAAAGGGACACACGCCGCCCACCGCATGGCCAATCAGCGTTTCCGCTTCATCAGGGGTGAGCATTTTTGCCTTTGTACCGAATTGGGCCTTATACTTGGGATTATCAATCTTGGCATCACCAGCCGCAACAATCAGGATGGCATGGCCGTCCACCATGAATGAGAGCGTCTTTGCAATCCGGCAAGGCTCACAGTTCAACGCCTGTGCTGCCAGTTCTACGGTGGCGCTGGACACCTCAAACTCCTGCACCTGGTCTGCAATTCCAAATTGGGCGAAATACTCCTTTACTTTCTCAATAGCCATAATGTCCTCCTACACTCGCTGCCAGAGCAGCATATTATTTTCAAACAGGCCGTTGAGCCTGCCGGTGTCCTTCAGCCATGCCAGATAGGAGCGGACAGTGCTGCCCACCAAAACGTATTGCTCAAAGTTCATTGTCAGCCCGTAGTCTGCAAACAGCTTTTGCAGGATCGCTTCAAAGCAAATCGGCTCCTGGCAGATACCCGTGATCTTGTCCGCAATTTCCAGCACCTTGTCAATGTTGTACTGAGCGAGGTCAGCTACATCCTCGGAGGCGGCAGCATGGGCCGGGATGAACATTTTTGCCCGCATGGATTTGACCATCTCCAGCGTTTTCAGATAGGCGGCAACATCATAGATAAAGCCGATCTGATACTTGTCCAGTGTTTCCCGGCTGGACAGGCAATCTGCCAGATAGACCACATCATCAGGTGTCCGAAAACCCACCATATCAAAGAAATGCCCCGGCAGGGGGATGATCTCAAAGCCCTCTGGCAAAGATTCCTGGGTCAGCTCTTGGGCGTCGCTCTCCTGGGCCATGAGGAATTTGTGCCGCAGCTCCTTACACGGATAGCCGCCGTATAAAAAGGATGGCTCCAGGACGGGGTGGCGGGTAAAGGCGCAGTCAATCCCCGGAGCGTAGATTTTGCACCCGGTCTGGCCCTGCAAATACTTGTTGCCGCCGATGTGGTCAGCGTTGGAGTGAGTGTTGTAGATGGCGGTGAGCCGCCATCCGTTGACGTTGAGAAGCTGCCGGACTTTGCGCCCCGCATCCTTATCGTTGCCGCTGTCGATCAGGCAAACGTCCTGTTCATTCAGCTTTACCAGCCCGATTTTGGCCGGACTTTGGATGTAATAGCTTTGCTCCGAAACTTGAATTAGTTCATACATGATGATAGCCCTCCTTTAGCGGCTCGGATAGAAAATCGTGTTATAGACTGCACACTCGCTCCCGGACAAGTTCTGATAGGCATGGGGCATATCGGCCCGGAAACGGACGGCCTGCTTTTCGCTGACATCAACTGTTTTGTCCCCCAAGACAAGCCGCAGCATCCCGCGCAAAACAAAGATGTGTTCCTCCACGCCGTTATTATGCTTGTCCGAGGAATGGCGGCAGTCCGGGTCAAATTCGATATAGAAGGTTTCCACGCTCCGCACCGGGTCATAGGTGAAAAGAGGGTATGCCCGCATTTTTCCGTTGTCTCCCAGGATCAAATTGGCCTGATTTGGGCCAACAACGGTATATTCCGCCTGTGGTGCTTCCAGAAAAAAGGACAGTGGTGTTTTCAGCCCAGTAGCAATTTTCCAAAGTGTTGTCACCGTTGGGATAGACTGGCCGCGCTCGATCTGCCCCAACATGGGTTTGCTTACGCCGGTCAGGGCCACAACATCATCCAGGGACATAGTTCGTGAGTTGCGTAGGCTTTTCAGCTTCTCACCAATTTTCAAATTTATAGGTTCCATTGTTATGACCGCCTTGTATGTTTTTGCACTTTATAAACTCGTTATAGCATACACCCGGAAACAATGAAAGTCAACAATGAGTCGGAAGCAGTTTCAGCCCATTTTGAATCCTTGCAATAAATAAGGGAATATTATATGATGATTTATAGGGATTTTTCAAAATGCAACCGCTGGTTGCGGAAGTTTCAACAGTCGTTGATAGTGTGCCATGGAGAATTGCGGTATAGTTTTGATAGGGAGGTAAAGCAAATGTTGTCTGAAAAAATATATACTCTCAGACGGAAGAGCGGCCTGTCACAAGAACAGCTTGCAGAAATAATTGGCGTTTCAAGGCAGGCAATATCAAAATGGGAAGGAGGCTTATCCGTTCCAGAAAGCGAAAAACTTATAGCTATCAGCGAATGCTTCAATGTCACGCTGGACTATCTGTTAAAAGAGGACGCTGATTGTGTTCAAAAAGCAGAGCAGAAAACGGTAAACGAACAATCGCTCAAAAGTCATAAGGGGATGTTGTTAGGAATCATCACTTGTGTTGTGGGGATTATCGGTTTGGTTATATGGGGGTTAATTTCCATTTTAGTACCTTCAATGTCAAGTCAGATTAGCGAATCTTCTACAATATATATTGATGGGAATGGTATTTTCCTTATTATTTGCATTATAGCAGTCATCTGTGGTGCCATCCTTATCCTTGGAGACAAGGAATAGATTCCTTACCTGTTTATATGATGAAAATGATAAATTTTGATTTTGCAGAGAAATTGCTACATGAAGAAAACGCTATGTTTCCTTGTTATGCTGGTGGTTCTGATTCTACAGGGCAGGGCCTTTGGGTGACTGTATTGACATTTGAAATATTTTCCTCAAAGGAGGAGGTTGTGTGGACAACGCCATATATATCGTCTTTTCTACTACGCCGACTGGCATGGGATGGCTCATCCGCAAGGCGACCCGGAACCGGTACAACCATGTATCCATCTCCCTCAGCCGGGACATGGATACGATGTATACCTTCGCCCGCATCCATCGAAGGATTCCACTGTATGGCGGATTTGTGGCAGAATCCAATTTGCGTTATCAGACACTTGCTGGAGCAGCTCATGTGAAAATTTGCCGTCTGGAAGTGACGCAGCAACAGTTGGCCTGCCTGCATGACCAACTGGAACAGATGTGGAACAAGCGTGATGAGTATATTTATAATACGCTCGCCGCCGCAGCCTCACTGGTTCACCTGCGGCCCGCTATTTTTAAGGCACATACCTGTGTCACTTTTGTTCAGGCGCTACTGGCACAGTACAACTTGGCAGAGGTATGCGAATCTGATCCACCTACTGTTCGGGCACTGGAAAGCCGTCTTGCCCCTTGGACGATCTACAAGGGACCTATCCCTGCTTGTACCAGCGACTGGGGGAAGGACATCTATCCTTCTGAAACTACTGCTCGGTATGCTGTCTACACAACCGCCCGCCATTTCGGTCGTCTGGCTCTGCGCGTACTGGCAGGAGGAATTATCTGATGAAGGACGTAAAAAAACGCTCACTACTCACCCTGTTACTGACGGCGGCGGGGGTTCTGGGGATGGCTTGGGTGGAGGGCGTGTTACGCCCCATCTATCCAATCAAATCCGCACTGAAATTCGTTGCCTTTCTGGGTTGCACCGGGCTGTACGCCCTTCTCGCCCAGGAGAGGATTCCAGGTTTCCGGCATCCATCCCGCCGTGCCCTAATACCAGCCGCCATTTTGGCATTGGGGATAGTGGTTTTTCTGCTGGGGGGCTGGTTGGTTCTGTCTCCCTGGTTGGACCTGTCTGCTATTCCGGAAAATCTGGCCGTCAAAGAAGGTATTACCAAGGAAACTTTTCCGTTGGCAGCCATTTATATCACGCTGTGTAATTCTTTGCTGGAAGAATATTTTTTTCGAGGCTTCGCCTTTCTGACACTGTATCAATCAGGCCACAAGAGATTGGCTTATGGCTTTTCCGCCTTTGCCTTTGCTCTCTACCATATATCCATCACGAGTCATTGGGGTGCGCCTGGGCTGATTCTATTGATGACAGTTGGCCTAACTATCGCAGGATTGCTCTTCAACTGGCTGGATCGGGCGGGATGCATACTTCCATCTTGGTTGGTTCATATGGGAGCTAATCTGGCTACTAATGTGGTAGGCTTGATACTGTTTGGCCTTTAGATCGTTCCTCTGAGACCGTGAATTATCATTATTTGAATTTGGATAATGCTTGATATGGTACAAAACAATCATTTATAGAGTTTGATTATTCCAACAAATATACAGAAATTTGAGTGAAATAGCAATAGCAACACGCGGTTAATAAGGGATAAAAATAAAAGGAGACATTTGTATGAAGAACCTCAGCACTCTTTTTAGCCTTTTGGCAATTCTGCTGACCAACGTAATGTGTGGAGTCGTTGGATTTAATTATGGTAAAATGGTGTGGGGCGTAGAAAACGCTGGGTATAGTGCCCCCGCCAGTACTGCGTTACTTCTGAGCATCCCATATCTTATCGGCATCGTCGTTTGCGTGGTTTTGGCGCTTGTTTTTAGAAAGAAAAAAACAGACATTAGCCGTGGAGAATAACATATAGCATACGGGCAAATACAGGGTGATTGGTTTAATCCAGTCACTCTGTATTTTTTACACCTTATCTGGCATTTTGATGAAAAATGGAAAAGTTGGGCGTTAGCAACACCAATCTGAAAAGGGAGCGGCAAAAGGCGGCGTTCAGCTTCTTTTCCTTTATGATATAATGCTAAAGACGGTTTGTGCTGTCCAGTTACGGTGTCAAACCGTCCAGTCACGTCAAAGGGCTTTATCTCAGCCCCTATTTGAACGAATAAACATATAAAGGAAGATCAACATGATAAAAATAGCAATTTGTGATGATGAAGCCAATATCCGCACCTATCTCTCGTCATTGATTGAGGCACAGTCCTGTCCCTGTGAGATCGTGGAGTACGCTTCTGCCGGTGACTGCCTTGCAGATCACCGAGAAATTGACCTGCTCTTTTTGGACATAGAGCTGGCCCCCTCCGGCCCGGACGGTATGGCTCTTGCTCGGAAGATCAGGGAACGGACTTCGGGAACACAGCCGGTCATTATCTTTGTGACCGGCTATGAGCGGTATGTGTTCGATGCCTTTGACGTGGGTGCGTTCCAATACCTGCTGAAGCCAGTGAACGAGGAAAAGTTCGCCCAGGTCTTTGCCCGTGCGGTGGAGCAAATCATAGCCAACCGTGAAAACCCGCAGAGAGGACGTGTGCTGACGCTCCAATCCGCCAGTACCAGCAAGACCGTACCGCTGGATAGCATTTACTACATCGAAAGCAGCGATCACAAGGTCGTGTTGCATTTGCGGGATGGTCAATTTGCCTACTACGCAAAAATCCGGGATTTGGAGATGGAATTGCAAAATCAGTTTTTCCGCATCCACAAGGGCTATCTTGTCAATCTCTCCTATGTGGCTGGGTACAGCAAAACGGAAGTGACGCTGACAAACGGGGAAAAGCTATTGCTCTCAAAGTATAAGTATCAGGACTTTGTAAAGGCGTACCTCCACTTCTTGAAAGAGGGAGCTGGCCTATGAGTGAAACAGGATTCCGCATTTTCAATAGTGCTTTTTCTATTGTGGCAGAACTGGCCTATGCTGTCCTGCTCACCGCCTTTTTTAAGCCCTTTATGACCGACCAAGGCCGGAAGTGGCGAAAGCTGCTCATTGTTTTTTCCGTCTACATC
>JAAVHF010000060.1 GCA_014799845.1 Oscillibacter sp.
CGCAGGTAGAGTCGTTCCGGTTCTCCTGTACGGGCTTAGCGGGAGTGTGGGCCTTCTTGTCGATGACCTTGGGCACGCGGCTGATTTCAGTACCACACTCGGAGCAGTAGACGACCTCGTCATAGCTGCCTTCGTTGGCGCAGGTAGAGTCGTTCAGTTTCTCCTGTACGGGCTGGCCGGGAGTGTGGGCCTTCTTGTTGATGACCTTGGTCTCGCGGTTCAGCTCCACATGGCAGACGGAGCAGTAAACGACCTCGTCATAGCTGCCTTCGTTGGCACAGGTAGAGTCGTTCAGTTTCTCCTGTACGGGCTGGCCGGGAGTGTGAGCCTTCTTGTCGATGACTTTGGGCACGCGGCTGATTTCGGTACCACACTCGGAGCAGTAGATGACCTCCTCATAGGAACCCTTCTGCTGGCAAGTGGCAGGGACCTCGTTCTCGTGAACGGGGGCGCCCTTAGTGTGGCCGCCCAGCGGAATCTCCCTGGTCACGCGGCTGATCTCAGCATTACACTCGGTGCAGTACACGACCTCCTCATAGGAGCCCTTCTGCTTGCAAGTGGCAGGGACTTCGTTCTCGCGAACGGGGGAGCCCCCAATATGGTCGCCCATGGGGCCATAGTATACTTCCGTGGGATTATTACAAGTCCATACCACGTAGTAGCAAGCCTGAGATTGGCACGTCGCTGGGGATATCTGATACGATTGGTACTGGAGGACAGTGCATTTGGTGTGATTCACCTGGCCGGCATACGGACAGGGAATCTCGGGAACATTCCCGGTGGTTCCCTCCGAAGCCCAGGCGGTCCCGGGCAGCATGCCCAGGCACATCACTAAGCTCAGAAGCAGGGACAGGCTGCGCCTGCCCAAATTTTTTCTGATTTTCATTTACAAAATCTTCCTTTCTTTGCGTTTGTACGGAAGCAAAGAATCCGGCGGCCGGGCTGGCATAGCGCTGATGCGCCGTAGCCCCCAAAGCTTTGCGTCGTGCCGTTTCCGACACTTTGCTAAGTTGCAACCCGGCGAACATAGCGCGGATTCCGGGTTTTCTCCGCGCCTTAGTCCCGTAGCTTTGCCGTCCCATCGTTTCCAATGGTTTGCCGATACGCCTTGCTGTGATCTGTCTCCGCCGCCGGCGGCGTAATCAGCGGCGGATCAAGCCCAATCGTCTCCTCTTCCTGCCATGGCATTCCTCCTTTCCAATTTCAGCCAGGTCCGCCGGGCCGTCATCCGGATACATATATGGCGGGCCATTCGGGCACATGCCCGAACGGGGGAAGCGTACGATTTTCCCCGCTTCCGCCGCCCTCCGGAAATTCCCGGCAGCCGCAGAGTCCAAAACAGACTCTAACAAGGCATTTTCAGTATATCACATAACAATTGGAAGGAAACCATGTTTTTATACTTTTGGGAAATTTCGGCAAAATACCGAAAGATTTGACGAAATCAAGAGCCGCAGGGATGTTTTCCCGCGGCTCTCAATGCTTTTGGCTTGTTTTAAAATAAAAACAGAACTTTCACGCGCCGAAAATGAACAGCTCACGCCCCCAGAAGGATGCCCACGATGGTGCCGGCATAGTTTCCGATGACGTAGCCCAGTACGCCCACCAGCATGGCGGGGCCTACCAGCCTGCTCCAGCCCTGGGAGACGGCCATACCGGCGGCGGTGGTGGGGCCGCCAATGTTGGCGTTGGAGGCGATGATGGCGTCCTCCAGGTCGAATTTCAGCAGCTTCGCGCCAACGAAGCAGAACAGCATGTTCACGACCACCATCAGGAACGTCAGCACCAGGAACAGCGGAGCTTCGGTCAGCACCGTGTAGATGTTGGCGGGGACGCCGATGACGAAGAGAAACAGGTAGATCAGATAGGTGCCGATCTCCTGGGAACCGTGGAGCTTTTCCGCCGCGCCGGAGAAGAAGGTCGCCGCGATCACGGAGATGGTGGTGATCCACACGTACTGGCTGCCCAGGAATTTGCCCACAAAGTCCATGAGGCCCTCCCGGAAGGTGGTGACCACGCCCTCCGCCGCGAAGGGGCTGAACAGGCCGGCAATCAGGTTGGAACACCACACCACCACCACGGCGAAGGCGATGTTCATGGCAATATCCTTCAGGGAGATATCCTTGCGGCTCCAGAAGGCGGCGGCCTGTGTCCTGGCGGAGGCGGGGTCCGCGCCCCGCTCCACCTCGTCGATGTGGGGGTGGGTGAATCTGGCGCGGAACAGCCGCATCCCGGCAAAGGCAATGAGGACGAAGAAGTACAGGGCCATCAGCAGGTTGTCCGCCACCGTGGCGGCGGCGGCGACGGGGGTGCCCTTCAGGCCGTGCTGCATGGCCATGGCGGAGAAGTTGACGCTGCCGCCGATATAGGAGCCGGTCATCATGGAGGCTACCGCCGCCAGGTCCCGGGCCTGTCCGCCGGAGGCGGCGTAGAGGCCGCGGAGGGCATAGTAGGCCAGAAAGGCTCCGGCGATGGTGCCCACCGCGCCGATGAGGAAGATGGTCAGCATCTTCCCGGCCTCCCGCCAGATCTTTTTCAGGTTGCACTGGAGCAGCAGCAGGGGGATGCCCATGGGCACCACCACGCCCCAGACGATGTCGTCATAGAGCACGCAGCTGGTGGGGATGATGCCGATGTTGGCCATGACCATGGCCAGGATCAGGGCGATAATGGACCCGGACACACGGGCCGCCCACTTGTATTTCTGCTCCAGAAAGATGGACAGGGCCACGGATACGCACATCACGCCCAGCAGCCCCCAGGTGTCCTCGGGGCCGATGAGGGTATGGCCCAGCAGGTTTTCGATCAATGACATGGATTGGAATCCTCCTTTGTAAAAGAAGGCCGCCGGAGACGCGCTCCGGCGGCCTTTTTGTATTATACTGGAAAAGGGGGCTTTGTGTCAACGGGGCGGAACCTTAAGATTTTTTTATCCGACAGCCCGGGGCTCCGCAAAGAAACCGCTATATGAGTGAGAAGAACCAATGGATCAGAATGCAAAGCCCCATGCCCACGGCGGTGGGCAGAATGACCGCGATGGCCGTCCACTTTACGCTTTTCGTCTCCTTGAAAATCGTAAAACAGGTCGTCCCGCAGGGAAAGTGAAAGAGCGTAAAAACAAGGGCGCATACCGCCGTGGCGGCGGTCCACCCGTGGGCGGTGAGAAGCCCGTGAAGCTCCGAAAGACTGCCGTAGTCCGTCAGAGACCCGGTGGAGAGATACCCCATCAGAATACAGGGCACCACGATCTCATTGGCGGGAAATCCCAAGAGAAAGGCCAGGAGAATAAATCCGTCCAGCCCCATCAGGGCCCCCAGCGGCTCAAAAAAACCGGCCAGATGGGTGAGAACGCTGACCCCGCCGGCGGTCACGTTGGCGGCGGTCCAGATCAGCAGCCCCGCCGGGGCCGCTACCGCCACCGCCCGGCCCAGCACAAACAGCGTCCGGTCCAGAATGGAGCGGATCAGCACCTGCCCCACCTGCGGGGCCCGGTAGGGCGGCAGCTCCAGGGAAAAGGAGGAGGGCTCCCCCTTCAGGGCCGTGGCGGCCAGAAATCTGCTGGCCCACAGCGTCATGGCGACCGCCAGCACAATGCACCCCATCAAAAGCGCCGCCGAGGCGAAGCTGCTCCACAGGCCGCTTCCGGTGACGAAAAACATGGCGATCAGCGCCGTCAGGGTGGGCAGGCGGCCGTTGCAGGGGATGAAGGCGTTGGTGAGGATGGCGATCAGCCGCTCCCGGGGACTCTGGATGATCCGGCAGCCCATGACCCCGCAGGCGTTGCAGCCCAGCCCCATGCACATCGTCAGGCTCTGCCTCCCGTGGGCCCCGGCCTTCCGGAAGAAATGGTCCAGGTTAAAGGCGACCCTGGGCAGATATCCCGCGTCCTCCAGAAGCGTGAACAGCGGGAAAAAGATCGCCATGGGCGGCAGCATCACCGACACCACCCACGCCACCGTCCGGTACACCCCGTCCACCAGCGCCCCCTCCAGCCACCAGGGAAAGCCCAGGGCCTGGAAAATCCCCCGCAGCGGCTCCTGCCAGCCCATGAGCAGTCCGCTGAGCAGCTCCGAGGGCACGTTGGCCCCTACCATGGTCAGCCACAAAATGCCCGCCAGCAATAAGAGCATCACGGGGATGCCGGTCCTCCTGCTGGTCAGCAGGCGGTCCAGCCGCCGGTCCCGGCGGCCGGCGGTCTCCGCGTCCACGGAGGCCGCCTTTCCGGCCAGGGCCGCCGCCCGGGCCATGGTCAGGACCGTGCAGCACTCCTGGCACTCGCCGCACCTCTCCCGCTCCCCGCAGACGTCATCGCAGAACGCCAGGACCTCCGGTCTGGGACCGGGACGCTCCGCCGCCTCCGCCAGGGCCGCCCGCAGGGCGTCCAGGCCCTGTCCGCCCCGGGCGGCGGCTCCCACCACTGGACATCCCAGTTCCCGCTCCAGGAGCCGCAGGTCCACCGTAATGCCCTTCTTTTCCGCCTCGTCCAGCAGATTCACGCACAGCACCACCGGCCAGGCTATCTCCAGTATTTGCAGGACCAGCGCCAGATTCCGCTCCAGGCAGGTTGCGTCCGCCACCACCAGCGTGACGTCCGCCTCTCCGGACAGCAGATAGTCCCGGGTGACCTCCTCCTCGGCGGAGCCGGGGCGGAGGGAGTAGGTCCCCGGCAGATCCACCAGGGTATAGGTCTTGTCATGATATGTATACGCCCCGCGGGCGGTCTCCACGGTCTTGCCCGGCCAGTTGCCCGTGTGCTGGCGCAGGTTGGTCAGGGCGTTGAATACGGTCGATTTTCCCACATTGGGGTTGCCCACCAGGGCGATGACCGGCCCGGCGTCCTTTGATGCAGCCATTTCTGTCCCCTCCTCGTCTGACATACTGCCACTATATGCGCCCTCTGCGGCATGAGTGCGCCATGGCCGTTCATACCGGTACAGCCCGCCGCCGCATCGACGCCGGAAAATTTATGTATACTTTTTGAAAAAGCTGTGGTATACTAGACTAGATAAGCACGGGCGCGGCGGAGCGTCCGGCCCTTTCTTTTGTGTTTCCCGGGCGCTGGTGCGGGCGCCCGTGATGAAATATTTTGCCGTGCGCCGCGTGCGGCGCGGCATGCAGAAAGTCTTCCATACATAGCGGGCAGCGGCTCCCTGATGGAACCTGTGCATACAGGCTCCAAACCCACGATGTGAGGTGCGGTCAAAAACAGGGTCCCTCTTCCCGCCTGTTTGCGTTGCGCTTTTGAAGCTGAATTTTGATTGATTGAACAAAAAGGAGTGCAATATTTTGGCAGAAAAAATGAAAATTATCCCTCTTGGCGGCCTCAACGAGGTCGGCAAGAATATGACCGTTTACGAGCACGGCGGCGAGATCATCGTGGTGGACTGCGGCATGGGCTTCCCCGGGGACGACATGTACGGCGTCGACCTGGTGATCCCTGACGTGACTTACCTGATAAAGAACAAGGCCCGTATCCGTGGCCTCTTCATCACCCACGGCCACGAGGACCACATCGGAGCTATCCCCTATATCCTCAAACAGGTGAACATGCCGGTGTACTGCACCCGCCTGACGGCGGGGCTCATCAAGCTGAAGCTGGAGGAGCACGGCCTCACCAAGCAGACCAAGCTCATCACCGTGGAAGCCGGCGAGATGATCCGGGTGGGCAAGTTCTACGTGGAGTTCATCCACGTAAACCATTCCATCGCCGACTCCGTGGCCTTTGCCATCCACACCAGCATGGGCGTCATCATCCACACCGGCGACTTCAAGATCGACTCCACCCCCATCGACGGGGACGTGATCGACCTTGGCCGCTTCGGCGAGCTGGGAAAGGAGGGCGTATTGGCCCTGCTGGCGGATTCCACCAACGTGGAGCGCCCCGGCTATACCATGAGCGAGTCCATCGTGGGCAGGACCTTTGACCGGCTGTTTACCGGCTGCAAGCAGCGGATCATCGTCACCACCTTCGCCTCCAACGTCCACCGCATTCAGCAGGTCATTGACGCCGCCGCCGCCTGCGGGCGGAAGGTGGCCGTTTCAGGCCGCAGTATGGAGAACATCATGCGGGTAGCCACGGAGCTGGGCTACATGAAGCTGCCCAAAAACACAGTGGTGGACTTGGGCAAGATCAAGTCCCTGCCCCTGGAGCAGCAGGTCCTGGTGACCACCGGCAGCCAGGGCGAGGAAATGAGCGCCCTGTACCGCATGGCGTTCTCCCAGCACCGGCAGATTGACGTGGGCCCCGGGGACCGGGTCATCATCTCCGCCAGCGCCATCCCCGGAAACGAAAAGACCATTGGCAGGGTCATCAACGAGCTGTTCCGGAAGGGCGTAGACGTGATCTACGACCGCTCCGATCCCCTCCACGTCTCCGGCCACGCCTGCCAGGAGGAGCTGAAGATCATTCACGCCCTGACCCGGCCCAAATTCTTTGTGCCCCTCCACGGTGAGCAGAAGATGCTCCGCCGTCATATGGATCTTGCCATGGAGATGGGCATGAACCGGAAGAATATTATCCTCGCGGACATTGGCAGCGTCATTGAGCTGACCACAAAGACCATCAAGCTGGCGGAGACGCCCGCGCCCTCCGGCTCCGTGCTGGTGGACGGCAGCGGCGTCGGCGACGTCGGCGCGGTGGTCCTGCGGGACCGCAAGATCCTGGCCGAGGATGGAATGGTAGTCGTGATTCTGAATATCCAGCACGGCCAGTTGATCACCGAGCCGGAGATCATCACCCGGGGATTTATCTATGTGAAGGAGAGCGAGGACCTGATGCGGGAACTGGCGGAGGTAGCTTCCTCCGCGGCTATGTCCGCCCTTGGCAGGGGCGGGCGCGATGCGGCGGAGATGAGGAGTTCTGTCAAGTCCGCCGTCAGCGGGTATCTGTTTAAACACACCAAGAGGAGTCCTATGGTCATCCCCGTTGTAAACCGGCTGTGATCTTTGCCGCCTTTCAGGCGGCAAACGGGAATTGTTTCGATTCGCAACCCCGGGGCCTGCGCGGCCCCTAGATTCTACACGGCCACATCGAGTGGCCGCGTAGAATTTGATTGTGCATGACCCCTCCGTGAAGCGCCGCAAGCGGCGCTTTTAGCGCTAAGGCCGCCGCAGGCG
>JAAVHF010000061.1 GCA_014799845.1 Oscillibacter sp.
ACCTTACATACTTCCTCCTTTTTTCGCCAGACCGCCCATTGTGGACGGTCTATTTGGCGTGCCCTCCTTTCTGCTTGCACACTTGCTAATTTTTCCCTTGACTTTTTATTTGCAAGCTCTCTGTTAAACTGCTTGCACCTGTGATATAAGGGATGCCGCTTCCTTTACCGTTGTATTCTTCTGGTTTGAAGTCTGTACCAGATAAAAGTGTAATTGCATCGCCAAATCGGACGTATTTCCAGGATTTCGGCTCCTGCTCCACCAGTTTCCCTTGAATCGCTAGTTGTAGGATACTGTTTTTCAATTCCTGCGGGGTCATTGCGCTCCCCCTCCCAGAATGGCGGTAATCTCAGCCAGCACACGGTCAATTTCAGCGTTTAGCGATGCCCGCTCTTCCTCGTACCGCTGAATCAAATCCAACGGCGCAAGGATTTCTTCCTCCTCGTGAGGATAGCCGCATTGGTCCAGATTGTAGCCTAAATCTTCGGTAAGCTGCTGGACAGTAAACTTTTTCGCCTTGTCGAAACCGTCCTCTGTCAACTCACATTTATTGTCCCACCACTCCATGACTGGTGCAAGATGTTCCAACTTCATGGGCTTGGTCTTGCTGAAATGCTTGTACCCTTCCGGCATGTCCAGACGGTAAAACCATGTTTCCTTTGTCGGGCCGGTGCGGTCAAAAAACAGAATATTGGTGGTAATGGACGTATAGGGAGAAAACACACTGCCGGGCATCCGAATGACAGTGTGTAGATTAAACTCGCCGAGCAGTTTCTTTTTGATGTTGATTTTCGCGTTATCCGTCCCGAACAGGAACCCGTCCGGCAGGATAACGGCGGCCCGTCCATCCTCCGCCAGACGGTACATGATGACAGACAGAAACAGGTCGGCGGTTTCACTGCTGGCAAGGTCCGCCGGGAAATGGTTCTTTACATCCGCTTTTTCGCTGCCGCCGTAGGGCGGATTCATCAGGATGACATTAAATTGATCGTCCGTGGTATAGTCCAGCACATCCCGCAGCAGGGAATTGTCGTGGTACACCTGGGGCAAGTCCAGATCGTGCAGCAAGAGATTCGTGATACAGAGCATGTATGGGAACTGCTTTTTCTCAATGCCATAGATAGAACTGGTGTATTGCTCCTCGTCCCCGGTGGTTTCGACCAGCTTTTTCAGTTCTTTCAGCCAGCTAATGAGGAATCCGCCAGTACCACAGGCAAAATCCGCCATTTTCTCGCCGATACGGGGCCGGATCATCTGCGCCATGAAGTCGGTGACGGCGCGGGGCGTGTAGAACTCGCCAGCGGAACCGGCGCTTTGCAGCTCCTTCAAAATAGATTCATAAATTTCACCGAAAGCATGACTTTCCTCGTAGTCGCTCAGGTCCAGCTCGTCAATCACATTGATGACCTGCCGGAGGAGAACGCCGTCCTTCATGTAGTTGTTGGCGTCCGCAAAGGTGGTCTGCACAATGGCCTGTTTGATGGGGGTGGACGCGTCCACAGGCAGGCTTTTCAGCGTGGGAAACAACGTATTGTTCACGAAGTCCAACAGTTTGTCCCCGGTCATCGCCGCGCCGGATTTGTCATCTTTCGCCCAGTTTTCCCAGCGGCACGCCTTTGGGATGATGGATGTATAGTCCTCATCGTCCCACATCCAGTCCTGTTCCTTTGCGTCGTAGACCTTCAAAAACAGCAGCCAGGTAATCTGCTCAATGCGCTGTGCGTCGCCGTTGATGCCTGCGTCGTTGCGCATGATGTCCCGCAGGCGCTTTACAAATCCAGATAAATTGCTCATTTTTCTTATCCCGCCTCATTTTCTTCATATATGGCGTTTTGCAGTTCCCGGACTGCCTGGAGATACCCAGATTTCCCGCCGAAATAGCCTGCTATTTTTGCAGGTTTCCCCATTTTCAGGAAGGGATCCAGTTTTAGAATTTCGGTCTTTTCCAACTCATAAATGCCAGTATTCATGTACTTGTCCAGCAGGGCCTCCAGGACCTCCCGTGCGGTGCCGCTGTATCTGCTCAGGAAATCCCGCTTTTTCACGTTGTTGGCCCGTTCCCGGCGTGTCAGAGGCTTCTTGTCAAACGCTACATGGCAGATGAAGTCAAAGTCGTCCACGTCTATCATGTTCTGTTCTGCTTTCATCTTTTCCAGGTCAATGCCGCGTTCACGAAGAAGCTCCCGTATCTTATCCTTTTTCTCTTCCGCAGTCCACTGACGGATGAAGTTGTCCAAGGAGGCATATTCTCCCAGAACATTTTCTTTTGTGTAGTCAATGATGCTCTCCTGACGAAGGATCTTGCCGTTGGTGTCATAGATGGATACGGTTTTGTGGATGATCTCCACCTTGCATCCGTTCACATCAACGATTGGCTTGTAATTGTCCTCTGTGGCAGGTGGCGAATCGACTGTATCTATTGGTGGGTTGGCAGTCTGCCTGCTATTGGGATCGAAGTCCGGGTCCTGCTCGATAGGACCATCCCAATCGGGGTCTGCAAACAGCCGTGTCACATTGCGGAAATCCATGACTACAAAATGGGTCTTACCCTCTTTCTCTCGCAGCCTGGTTCCTCGTCCGATGATCTGTTTGAACTCCGTCATGGAACCAATCATCTGGTCCAGGACGATCAGCTTTGTCATTTTACAGTCCGCACCAGTTGACAGCAATTTTGAAGTGGTTGCAATGACTGGGTACTTGGCAGAAACTGAGATGAAATAGTCCAGTTTGCTCTTTCCGTAGTCATCCTTGCCTGTGATACGCACAACGTAATCCGGATTTTTCTTCACCATGTCCGAGTTCAAGTTGACCAACGCCTGACGCATCCGCTCCGCTGCGTCCTCTGTAGCACAGAATACAATGGTTTTTGCCATCCGGTCCGTGCTTTTCAGATACCGGGTAATCTCAGCCGCTACCTGCTGGATACGGTCCTTGATAATGATGTTATAGTCATAGTCGCTGTTTGTGTAAATACGGGCAGGGATTTCTTTGCCGAAAATGTCACACTGACCTTTCCGGGGCCGCCAGCCCTCGCCAATATCTGTAGTGATATTGATAACTTTGAAGGGAGCGAGAAAGCCATCCTCAATGCCTTCTCTCAGGCTGTAAGTATAGACCGGCTCGCCAAAGTAGTCGATATTAGAGATATACTTCGTCTCCTTGGGTGTAGCCGTCATGCCAATCTGTGCGGCAGAAGAAAAGTAGTCTAAGATTTTACGCCAGCTGCTGTCTTTCTTTGCGGAGCCACGGTGGCACTCATCAACAATCACAAGGTCAAAGAAATCTTTCTGGAAGAGCGCGGCAAGGCGGGAAACAGCATCCTCGTTTTCCTCATCAGAGCCGTCATCCCTGGCAAACTGTTGATAGAGTGAAAAATAGACCTCGTGGGAAGTGATTGTAACCGGGTCGTCTTTCGCAAAATTGATTTTGTGGATTATCTTTTCCAATGGGGCAAAATCCTGTTGGATGGACTGATCGACCAGAATATTCCGGTCCGCGAGATACAGAACCTTGCGCTTGATACCGCTTTTCAGCAGACGGTACACGATTTGAAAAGCCGTATAGGTCTTTCCTGTTCCTGTTGCCATGACCAGCAACAAACGCTGCTGTCCTTTGGCAATAGCATCCACTGTCCGATTGATCGCAATGCGCTGGTAGTAGCGGGGCGGATAGGTGGTCTGACTGCTGTAGTAGGGCTGGTTGATGGCGGTGATTTCTGCTGGAACCAGTCCCTGCCCCTGGTTGATTTCCCGCATATACCGGGCGGTCAGTTCCGCTTCTGTCGGGAACTCGCCCAGAGCAAATTCCCGCTCTGTCCCCGTGAGAAAATCGTGTTCTGCAAAGCCGTCCCCATTGGAACTGAACGCAAAGGGCAGGTCTAACATTCGGGCGTATTCCATCGCCTGCTGTAACCCGTGAGAGACGCTGTGGGTGTTGTCTTTGGCCTCAATAACCGCAATTGGATGATTGGCGCACAGATACAGCATATAGTCAACCCGTTTGGGTTTCTTGCGAAACGCCAGATTCCCTTTTAGGCTGATTTGACCATCAGTGATCTGCGTTTCCATTGTGATCTTCCCGATGCTCCACTTTGAGGTCACAGCCGGAGTGATATATTGAAGCTTGATATCCTCCTCTGTCATCTGCTTTTTGGGTAGAACAGGCCGCATCAACCATTCCCTCCTTATCCACGTATAACTTCCTTCTTTCAGTATAGCATACAGGAACTCGTTTCTCAAGAGAAATCCTGGTTCAGAGAAAATATCACCAAGCGCGAAATGGTGCATCGATTTGGCACAGTGGACTTGAATGTTTGGCTTATAGTATGATATACTACCATTAGGAAGGCGGTGGAATAATGGTAGAGCACACAATTCCGGAAATCAAATCTGTTGTTTCAGAATTAGCTCAAAAGTATGGCGCACAGCGTATTTTTTTATTTGGCTCTTACGCCAGGGGAGATATGGAACCTACCAGCGACATTGATCTCCGTATCGACAAAGGCGCTATTCGGGGCCTTGAGTTAGCAGGACTTCTGGTGGACTTGGAGGATGCGCTGGGAGTACCGGTGGATCTGATCCCCACTGGAAGCCTGGATGATAGGTTCCTTGCATCTATCCGAAATGACGAGGTGTTGCTATATGAAGCCTCTTGAGCGTGACAAGAGCATTCTGCGGCACATTGTTTCCTATTGCGAACAAATTGAGCAGACTGTGGAGCATTTCGGAAATGAAGATGAGATATTTGCAGAGAACAAGATATACCGAAATGCTGCCGCATTGTGCATCTTGCAAATCGGTGAGTTGGTGGGAAAGCTGACAGAGGAATTTCGTCAGCAGCATCCAGCAGTTCCCTGGCGGCAGATCAAAGCAATGAGAAACATTGTAGCGCACAGTTATGGTTCAGTCGATCCAGAAACAACGTGGGAAATTATTACAGAGGATATTCCTGCGTTGAAGAAGTATTGCTGTTCCATTCTCTGTGATTCCGAAACTGGAGACGATTTGAATGGGTGATAAGAAAATCTATGTCGTGGCAAAAGTTTTCGATAGACCAGGCTGTTTGGCATATCTTTGCAAGACACCCAACGAGGCCCGCTGCTTACCGGGGACGCTGGAAGCGCTGCGGGCAGATGGTGTGCAGATCGTTATTCTGGACTCTCCGGAGATTTATTCAGAATATGCGCCCTATTCTTATATCGAAAATATGAAAGTATTTATTGATAAGGTCAGCCAGATGAATCGGGTTGCCTGACGGACTGCTGACTACTATTTGACTACTGTTTTGATAGATAGTGGAAAAGCCGTGGAGCCATTGTGTTGCAATAGTTTCACGACTTTGGCTATTTACCGTTCCCATTTGTGCAAACTAGCCGAACCCCTTGCAAACACAGCGATTTCCCTTTGACGGCCAGCAGACTCCGACGTTTCAGGCCAGTCCAGCTGTGATAAGGCGCAAAGCCCTGCAAACAGGGGCGTTGAGAGGACAGAGAGGAAAAATCTCGGTTCTGTTGACTACTGTTTGACTACTAAATTCCCGGATGGCCGGGAAACCCTACAATTTCATATCGTTAGGTACGCGCCCGTGGCGCAGATGGATAGCGCGTGTGACTCCGACTCACAAGGCCGCTGGTTCGAATCCAGTCGGGCGTGCCAGAATAAGAGGTTAAAAAAGATTTTTGGTTAAAAAACCGAGAGTTTTCAATGCCTCGGAGGCCCTTGGGTTGCAAAAATCCAAGGGCCTCAAAATTTAGATATATTTTGCCAAAATATTCATTCTGGGGTGACTCGAACGCGCGGCTAAAAAGCCATAAATCTACAATGTACCCAGCGCCCGTTTTGAAAATCGCCTGATTCAAAAAGGGCGCTGGTGATTTGGGCTTGAAAAAGTTATAAATTTTGATGCTACGTTACGATATAAAAGCGGGCGCAGTATAGTTGAGGAGTGAGAGCGGGTATTTGATCTGACTGAGGGAGTCAGTTTAGATTGTAAACTGGCTCTTTCTTCGTATTTACCACAGGGTTCCTGGAGGCATATACAAGTTCTGCCTTGCGCCTGTTGAAAATCCGTGATATTATTGAAAATATAACGATTTTGGAAAGGCGGTATGCCCATGCGAATCAGCCAAACCGGGGGTTTGATTGCTGCGGGGAGCAAACAGGTGGCCCTACCCATGCTCCAGGTTGGTTCTATCCCTATTATTGAACGCATCGTCATCACCTTCCAGCAGGCGGGGATTTTCCCTATTGTGATTGTGACTGGTGCGAATGAGGAAGATGTGAAGTATCACATGGCCAGTCACGGCGTCATTTTCCTGCACAGCGAGCAGCCTGACGGTGTCGAGCTGTTCAGCTGCGTGAAGCAGGGGCTCCGCTATCTCTGCGGAAAATGCGGCCGGGTCGTATTCGCGCCGGTCAACGTCCCCATGTTTACGCCGAGTACGCTGACGCGCCTGATGGCGGAGGAGGGCGACGTGGTAACGCCCTCCTGTCAGGGCCGCAGCGGGCATCCGGTGGTTATTGCGGAAACCGTCATCCCCGAGCTTCTCGCCTATGACGGCGACGACGGCCTCCGGGGCGCACTGCGGGCACTGGAGGACCGGCGGCGCTGGCTCTGCGTGGAGGACGAGGGCGTTCTGACCAGCATCCACGACCCCCAGCAGATGCAGGAGCGGCTGGCAGCGCATAATGACTCCCTTCTCCGCCCCATGCTGCACATGCGCCTGGAACGGGAGTCCGCTTTCTGCGACGAGCGGTTGAAGCTGCTGCTGTTTCTGATCGACGACACATGCAACATCCGGCGGGCCTGCGACGCAATGGCGATCTCCTACGGAAAGGCGTGGGACCTGATCAACCGTCTGGAGCGTGAGGTGGGCTATCAGATCGTGGAGCGCCGCCAGGGCGGGCACCGGGGCGGGAACACCAGGCTGACGGAGCAGGGCGCGCAGTTCCTTCAGACGTACCAGTCCTTTGAGGAGCGGGTATTCCAATTTGCCCAAAAAGAGTTTCAGGCCATGTTTTTGCACAAAAAATAGTCCATAAAATCTGCAAGTACTTTTTGAGAAGTATTTGCCGGAGCAAGCCGTTCCCCTCTATAATAGAAGCAGGGTTATTCTTTGATAAGAATAGCGAGCTTTTCAGAGAGGGGGCGGCTTCTTTTGCAGTCTGTGGGACAACCGCCGCGGCTGGGCGGATTGATCCTGGCGGCGGGACTGTCCTCGCGCATGGGGGACTTCAAGCCCCTGATGCCGTTTCGGGGAAAGACGCTGATCGAAAATGCCGCAGACAGCGTTTTTGCTGGCGGCGCGGCGTCTGTGACCGTGGTGGTTGGGTACCGGGGGGAGGAATTGTCCGCCCTTCTGCGTGCCCGGTATGGCAAACGGGTCCACATCGCCTGGAATCCCGACTACGCCGGTACGGATATGCTGCGGTCCATCCAGATCGGCTGTCAGGCCCTGCCGCCCTGCGACGGGTTCTTCCTGCTCCCCGGCGACATGCCGGTGGTGCGGCAGGAGACTTTCCGGCGGCTGGCGGCGGCGTGGTCTGCGGAGGTCCCCGGCGTGGTGTTTCCCACGCTGGACGGATACCGGAAGCATCCGCCCCTGATCGACTCCCGTCTGACGCCGGAGCTGCTGGCCTACGGCGGCGAAGGCGGCCTTCGGGAGCTCTGGCGGAGGCATGAGGAGTGGATTCGCACGGTGCCGGTGGACGACGAGGGCGTCTGGGTCGATCTGGACACCCAGACGGACTACTGGACATGCAGGGAAAAATTCGAGAGAAGTACAGGAGGTTGAAGCGAACTATGGAAAAAATCAGCCAGCCGGTGGTCAAGAAGGACCACCAGCCGAAGATGACGGGGCGCGCCCTCTATGTGGGCGATTACCCCAGCGAAGGGGTGCTGACGGGCAAGATGCTCCGTTCCAGATACGCCCGGGCGAAAGTGCTGGACGTAAAGGTCCCGCCCCTGCCGGAGGGATATTTTTACGTGGACCGGAACGACGTGCCCGGCGACAACAACGTGAATATCGTCATGGACGACACGCCGGTCTATGCCCGGGAGACGGTGGAGTACATCGGCGAGCCCATCGGCATGGTAGTTGGGCCGGATGAGAAGGAGGTCAACCGGATCTGGTCCGAGATCGAGGTCTCCTACGAGGAACTGGAGCCCATGCTGGACCTGCGGAAGGCCGACACCGTTTTCTTTGATTACGAGTACGGCAAGGGCGACATGGAGAAAGCCTTCGCCGAGGCGGACAAGATTTATGAGGAAGAATTTACCACCGGCTATCAGGACCAGACCTACCTGGAGACCCAGGGCATGATGGCCCAGCCGGAACCGGATGGCCGCATGTTTGTCCACGGCTCCATGCAGTGCGCCTACTACGTCCACGGCGCGGTGATGCGCGCGCTGGGCTGCGGGCCGGACGAGGTACATATTTTGCAGGACGTCACCGGCGGCGGCTTCGGCGGCAAGGAGGCGTTCCCCTCCATCCTGGGCTGCCAGGTGGCTGTGGCTGCTAAAAAGGCCAACGCCCCCGTCCGCTGCGTCTTCGACCGGCGGGAGGACCTGGAGTTCACCTCCAAGCGCCACCCGTCCCTGTGCACCTACAAGGTGGCGGTGAAGGACGGGAAAATCACCGCCATGGACATTGACGTGAAGTTCAACGGCGGTGCTTATACCACCCTCTCCGCCGTGGTGCTCCAGCGGGGCATCATCTGCGCCAACGGTATCTACAACATTGAGAACCTCCATGTCCGGGGCCGTGCGCTGAAAACCAACACCACCCCCAGCGGGGCCTACCGCGGCTTCGGCGCGCCTCAGACCTTCTTTGCGGTGGAGATGATGATGGACCACATCTCCCGCGACCTGGGCGTGGACAGCCTGGAATTCAAGGAGGCCCACCTGGTCAAGCAGGGCGACGCCACCTCCACCTCCGGCAAATATCATTTCCCCGTGCCCATCCCCGCCATGATCGACGAGGTGGACAAAGCCTGCGACTTCCGCCGCAAGCACAAGGAGTACGCCAAGCCCCAGACCGGCCGCTACCGCCGGGGCATCGGCATGAGCATGTATTTCCACGGCGCGGGCTTCACCGGCTCCGGCGAGCGGGACATTATCAAGGCGGTGGCCAAGCTCCACAAGTACCCTGACGGCACGGTGGAAGTTCTGGCCTCCAACGGTGAAATCGGACAGGGCCTGCGGACCACCTTCCCCAAGATCGTGGCCCACGAGCTGAATCTGCCCCTGGAGAAGGTCTACTACAACCACCCGGATACCGCCCGCGTGCCGGATTCCGGTCCCACGGTGGCTTCCCGCTCCCTGATGACAGTGGGCGAACTGCTGCGGCGGGCCGCCATCAAGCTGCGGGGCATCTGGAAGGACGGCGAGGACCAGATTGTAGAGGAGCACTTCAAGGAGCCGGATTTCGTGATTCCCTTCTATCTGGACAAATTCCAGGGCGACGCCTACCCCACCTACGCCTGGGCGGTGAACGCCATTGAGGTGGAACTGGACACCTTCACCGGCATCTCCAAAATCCTGGGGGCCTATGGTTCCTTCGATGTGGGCACGCCCATCGACTACAATATCGTCATGGGCCAGATGGAGGGCGGATTCCTCCAGGGCATCGGCTACGCCTCCATTGAGAAAATGGACTACGACAACAGGGGCCGCATCCGCAACAACTCCTTCTCGGATTACCTGATCCCCACCATGAAGGACGTGCCGAATCTGAAATGTATGCTCCATGTGGAGAAGTACCCCGACGGCCCCTATGGAGCCAAGGGCGCGGGAGAGCTGCCCCTGGTGGGCGCGCCCGGCGCATATGTGGAGGCGATGGAGCAGGCTCTGGGCGGCGTGAAGCTCAACCATGCGCCGTTTACAGCGGAGGACGCGCTGGCGGTATTGGCAAAGGAGGCTGAGTAAGAATATGGACGCGATTAAATTTACTCTCAACGGAAACGAGGTGTCCTACTCCGGCAGCGGCTCGGACCGGCTGCTGGAGGTCCTGCGGGACACCTATCATACCACGAGCGTGAAATGCGGCTGCAAAGAGGGAGAGTGCGGGGCCTGCGCCGTCCTGCTGGACGGCACGCTGGTCAACTCCTGCTGCGTAGCCATAGGCGCGGTGGAGGGATGCTCCGTCGTGACCCTGGAGGGCTTCCGGGAGACGGAGCGGTTCGCGGTGCTGGACCGGGCGTTTGCCGAGGTTTCCGCTGTGCAGTGCGGCTTCTGCATTCCCGGCATGGTGCTGGCGGCGGCGGCGCTGCTGTCGAAGAATCCCCACCCCACGGAGGAGGACGTCCGGGAGGGACTGAGCGGCAATCTGTGCCGCTGTACGGGGTATAACGCCATTGTGAACGCCGTTCAAAACGCCGCAAAGGAGGGCAATGGATTATGGTAAACGGATATGCCGCCGCTTCCTTGCAGGAGGCGCTGGAGCTGCGGAAGGCTCACCCGGAGGCCGTCCCCTACGCAGGCGGTACGGATCTAATGGTGGAGAACCGCCCCGGCGTGACGTATCTCTTTTTGAATAAGGTGCCTGAGCTGAAAGCTATCGCCGAGGACGATCAATATATCCGCATCGGCGCAGGCGTTACCTTTACTGAAGCACTTGCGGATGACCGTGTGCCCCAGCTGATGAAGGAGGCCGTCTCCCGCATCGCCGCCCCGGCCATCCGCAATGCCGGAACCTTCGGCGGGAACCTGGGCAACGGTTCGGCAAAGGCGGATTCTGTCCTTATTGAATTCGCGGCTGACGCGAAATTGCGGCTGGTCTCCCTGGGCGGGGAACGGGTCGTAGACGTGGACAAGTTCTATCTGGGGCGCAAGAAGCTGGATCTGGCCCCGGATGAACTGATCGCGGAGGTACTGCTGCCCAAAACCGGGCTGGAGCAGTATTACTACCAGAAGGTTGGCGGACGGGAAGCCCTGGCGATTTCCCGTGTGTCCTTCGCAGGCGTGTTCGCGGAGAAGGACGGAAAGATCACCAACATTGCCGCCGCCTTCGGCGCGGTTTCGGATACGGTGCTGCGTTTCAAGGACCTGGAAGCTATGCTGCTGGGGAAGACCATCGAGGAGGCCAAGGCTCTGAAAGCGGACTATCTGGCCGCTTACGGCGAGCGGATGCAGCTGACCCGGGGCCGGGTGTCGGCGGAGTACCGCAAGACGGTGTGCCTTAACCTGCTGGGCGCGTTCCTGGAGGCGCAGGGAATCTAAAACGAGGAGAAAAATCAATGTATACACTGCATATCAACGGCAAGACCTATCAGACGGAACAGGACAAGAAACTGCTGCGCTTCCTGCGGGACGATCTGCGTCTGACGGCCACCAAGGATGGATGCAGCGAGGGTGCCTGCGGTACCTGTACGGTGCTGGTGGACGGGGTAAAGACCAAAGCCTGCGTCGTTTCCATCAGCAAGCTGGAGGGTAAGGAGATCCTCACCGTGGAGGGCATCGATCCCGAGGAGATGAAGGTCTACGAGCACTGCTTCGCCGAGGCTGGGGCCGTTCAGTGCGGCTTCTGCATCCCCGGTATGATTATCTCCGCTAAGTGCCTGTTGGACAAGAATCTGAACCCCACCCGGGCCGACATAAAGCAGGCCATCAAGGGCAATCTCTGCCGCTGCACCGGCTATAAGAAGATCGAGGACGCCATTATGATGGCGGCGGAGTTCTTCCGGGAGAAGAAGGAGATTCCCGCGCCGCCGTCCACGCTGCATATGAACGAGCGGGCCAAGCGCATTGACGCGGCGGAGAAGGTCAATGGCACCGGCATCTTTGCCGACGATATCGTGATTGACGGGATGCTCTACGCCAAGGGCGTCTACTCCAAGTATCCCCGCGCCCGCATTGAGCGCATTGACGTCAGCAAAGCGGCGGCGCACCCTGACTGCGTGAAGGTTCTGACCAAGGCGGACGTGCCCTGCAACAAGATTGGCCACATCAAGCAGGATTGGGACGTAATGATGGGTGAGGGCGATATCACCCGCTATGTAGGCAATGTCCTGGCTGTCGTTGCTACAGAGAACAAGGATAAGCTGGAAGAAATCGCTGCGCTGGTGGAGGTGGAGTACACCGAGCTGGAGCCTGTCACCACCCCCTTTGACGCACTGAAGGGCGACGCCCCCCTCATCCACGAGGACGGCAACATCATGAGCCGGGCCATCCTGGTCCGGGGCGATGCGGACACGGCGATCAAGAACTCCAAGTATGTGGTCACCCGCAAGTATAAGACCGGCTGGCAGGAACACGGCTTCATGGAGCCGGAGTGCTGCGTGGCGGTCCCGGAAGGTGAGGATGGTCTGCTGCTATACACCACCAGCCAGTCCATCTACGATGTGCAGCGGGAGTGCTCAACCATGCTGAAACTGCCTCCGGAGAAAGTTCACTGCCGGGCTCCCTTGGTGGGCGGCGGCTTCGGCGGCAAGGAGGACATGACCGTCCAGCCCTATGCCGCTCTCATGGCTTGGGTAACCAAGCGGCCCGTTAAGGTCAAGTACAGCCGTCAGGAGTCCCTGAACTACCATGTCAAGCGCCATCCCATGGAGATGGAATTTACCCTCGCCTGCGATGAAAACGGCATTCTCACCGGCATGAAGGGCATCATCATTGCCGACACCGGCGCATATGCCTCTCTGGGCGGGCCGGTACTCCATCGGGCCTGCACCCATGCGGCGGGGCCTTACAACTACCAGAACATCGACATTCTGGGCATGTCGGTCTATACCAACAACGTGGTTTCCGGCGCATTCCGCGGCTTCGGCGTGAGCCAGAGCTGCTTCGCTACTGAGATGAATATCAATCTGTTGGCGGAGATGGTTGGCATCGACCCCTGGGAGATGCGGCGGCGCAATGTCATTAAGCCCGGCGATGTACTGCCTAACGGTCAGACTGCTGATCCCAATACCAATCTGGCCGCCTGCCTGGACGCGGTGAAGGACTTGTATTACGCCAGCCCCTACGCTGGTATTGCTTGCGGATTCAAGAACTCCGGCACCGGTATGGGCAAAAAGGATATTGGCCGGGTACTTCTGAGCGTGGAGCAGGGGAAAGTCCATATTCGCACGTCCGCTTCCTGCATGGGGCAGGGTATTGGGCAGATGACCTTGACGGAAATCTGCCATGTAACGGGCCTCGATCCGGCGCTGTTTGTCTTTGAGGCGGCGGATACGGTCCGCACACCTAACTCCGGTACTTCCACTGCCTCCCGTCAAACCGTAGTCACCGGCGAAGCCGCGCGGCGGGCCGGAGAGTTGCTGAAGCTGGCTATGGAGGGCGGCAAGACCCTGGCAGACCTGGAGGGCAGGGAATTCCTGGGCGAGTATTCCGCCAAGACGGACCCGCTGGGGGCCATCAAGGACAATCCCATCAGCCATGTGTCCTACTCCTACGGCGTACAGGTCATTGTTCTGGACGATGCGGGCAAGATTACGAAAGCAGTCTCCGCCTTTGACGTGGGCACGCCGGTGAATATCCAGTCCGTGGAGGGCCAGATCGAGGGCGGCATGGTCATGGGTATTGGTTACGGTGTGACGGAGAAGTTCGTCTGTGAGGACGGCTATCCCAAGAGCAAATTCGGCACCATTGGCTTCATGAGGGCCACGGAAGCACCCGAGCTGGATGTTATCCTCTGCCAGCCCGCAGAGGGTGACGAACTGCCCTACTCTTTGGGCGCGAAGGGCTGCGGCGAACTGTGCATGATTCCCACCGCACCGGCCTGTGCTCATGCCTACTACCGTCTGGACGGTAAATTCCGGCAAAGCCTGCCCCTGGCGGACACGCCTTACCGGAAGAAGTGAGCAGCACGATCCTGCCGGAAGGATACCGGCAGCTAAAGCTCTGGGGTGGAAATTGCTCTGCGTCGGACGCTGTAGAGGCCCATTTTGCAGGAGAGGTTCTTGCGGCGAATGCTCTGGGAATTGCGGCTGGGGATATCTATTTTACTGCGAAGCAGAAGTCTGTTGAGGATATTCGGCGCGTAATTGGAAAGTGCAGGATCATAGCGGACAGTCTGGAAGAATTGTATTGGATTGACCAGGCTGTACAGAACCACTTAAGGTCCGGTGTCCTGGAGCCAGTAGGAATTCGTCTTGCCCTGGACGGCCAGGAGGGGCAGGGGCTTGCCCCCTGTTCTCTCCCGACGCTCTCTCGGGAACTGAGGAAGCTGCCTGCTATTTCTGTTCGAGGCTGTTTTGTCCAGGGGAAGGCCGCTGGTCTGCACGGCGAGGCGTTGGGACAATATTTCCGGGATTGCTACGAGGCGGCAAAACGGATGTCGGCTGTCTTTCCCTGTGGTATCGCATTCCTCTGCGTCACCGATGGCGGAGAGGCCGCACGGCGCAATGCAGAAGACCATCCAGAGACTTTTACAGATTTTTTGCGGGCTGCGGGTATTGTGGCTGCCCAGAATCAATCCGCATTTTATGCCAAACTTCTGGTCACATAAACTTAGAGTGTTATCGACAAGAACCGACGGAGTTCGAGTCCCCTCACCTGCACCAAGGCCCCCTAAAAATGGATATTTTTAGGGGGCCTTCCTGTATAACAAAACAAATCAAGGAGGAATTTACCATGTCCAAATATGCCGGAACGCAGACTGAGAAAAATCTGGAGGCCGCTTTCGCTGGTGAGTCCCAGGCGAGGAACAAGTATACCTATTTCGCTTCCAAGGCAAAGAAGGAAGGCTTCGAGCAGATTGCGGCGCTGTTCCTGAAGACTGCGGACAACGAGAAGGAACACGCCAAGATGTGGTTCAAGGAGCTGGCAGGCATTGGTTCCACTGCCGAAAACCTGGGAGCCGCGGCGGACGGCGAGAACTATGAATGGACCGATATGTATGAGGGGTTCGCTAAGACCGCCGAGGAGGAAGGGTTCCCGGAGCTGGCCGCGAAATTCCGCATGGTGGGTGCCATTGAGAAGCATCACGAAGAGCAGTACCGCGC
>JAAVHF010000062.1 GCA_014799845.1 Oscillibacter sp.
CCGGTCACAAAGCCCTTCTTGCCGTCCAGTCTCATTTTCTCGATGATACCCATGATGTGTTCCTCCTAAATTTTGTGATTTCATTATATAAAATGATTTTGTATAATGTATTTATATAATAGTCGTCCCGAATTGATTTTGCAATTCGCAGAATAACCGAATATAGCGGTGGTTTTTTGTGGAGAACGCACAATCCTCAGGGAGTTCTTGTGAAAACAACCAAGAAAGGGTTGCTTTCTTTAGTCAAATAGGCTACACTCATTTTATAAAATGTATTGCCAGAAAGGCGGACCCGCTATGGAAAAAATCTCGATGAACGATATCCGTAAAAAAAATTACTCCGACGTCTACCGTTTGATTTATCAGGAGCGCCGCATCTCAAAATCGCAGATCGCGTCGGTCCTGCAAATGAGCCTGCCCACCGTTACACAGCATCTGACCGTATTGGAAGAAGAGGGCCTGATCGAAAAACAGGGGCAGCTCGCCTCCGGCATCGGACGTAAAGCCGCCGCTTACGCGCCGAGGGCGTCCGCCCGGGCGGCGGCGGGCGTGGAGGTGCTGCCGGAGCGCGTGACTGCCGTGGTCATCGATCTGTATGGCACGGTGATTGCAAAAAAAGAGCGCCCCCTGACGTTTTCTCAGGGGGACGCTTATTTCAGCGATATTTCCGCTTTGATTCAGGATGTTCTGGAGAATGCCGGCGTTTCCAACGAGGCTATATTAGGCGCAGGACTGGGGATGCAGGGACTTGTGTCAGAAAATGGTCATGAGATGCTGTACGGAAAAATTCTGGACTGCACGGGCCTGACGGTGAAGCCGGTAGAAAAGCATCTGCCTTATCCCATTCGCTTTGTTCATGACGCGGAGTGCGCCGCCGGGCTGGAGTTATGGATGCACCCGGAATTGACGGACGCCGTCTATCTGTCGCTGGGAGAACACCTGGGCGGCGCAATCATATCGAACGGGAAAATCCAGCGGGGCCGCACCGGGCGTACAGGAACATTTGAGCACATGACCCTGGTGAAAGAGGGGCGGCAGTGCTATTGCGGAAAGCTGGGCTGCGTAGAGAGATACTGCTCGGCAGACGCCCTGCTGCACAGCGGGGAAACCCTGTCGGACTTCTTCAGGCTGCTTCGGGAAGGAAGCGCGGGACACAGCGCGCGGTGGGCGGAATATATTGACTGGCTGGCTATAGCGCTGAACAACATCCATATGGTTTTGGACAGCGTGATTATATTGGGCGGGCACATTGCGCCCTATTTGACACAGGATGATTTAGACAGGCTGTTCGCAGCGGTGCAGACCAGGACGGCCTTCCCGGAAAGTGAGAATTTTCTGCGCCTTGGAGCGCAGGAGGATGATATTATTGCTGCGGGAGCGGCGATCCCCTTCGTCCGCTCGTTCCTGGATTCTGTTTGATTTTGGTTCCTCATAATGATCGCGGATTGGGATGCCCTTTCTCCCCTGCTCTGCAAGCCGCTGTCAAAAAAGAGACCCCGCCCGGTTGGGAAAACGGGCGGGGTCTCACTGATTTTGGCCCGGCGCAGATCGCGCAGGGGCTTATCTAAATGACATCGGCCGAAAAACCGCTCTTTTGCTCAATCCTGGTCAATATGGTTCTGAATCCTCTGCATGATCATCTCCAGCGCCACCAGATTGTGGCCGCCTTGCAGGACAATGATGTCGGCGTATTTCCGGGAGGGCTCCACGTACTGCTCGTGCATGGGCTTCACCGTGGTCAGGTACTGGTTCACCACCGACCGCAGCGTCCGGCCCCGCTCCTCCACATCCCGGAGGGCCCGGCGGAGGATGCGCTCGTCCGCGTCGGTCTCTACGAAAATTTTAATGTCGAACAGCTCCCGGAGAACCGGATCCTGGAAGATCAGGACGCCCTCCACGATCAGGACCTTGGTGGGGGATATCTCCACGGTCTGATCTGTGCGGTTGTAGTCCACGTAAGAATAGACGGGGCATTGAATGGACCGGCCTTCCTTCAGTTCCCGGAGGTGTTGGATGAGCAGGTCCGTGTCAAAGGCACTGGGGTGGTCATAGTTCTGAATGACCCTCTCCTCATAAGTTGTGCCCTCCTGCCGCTTGTAGTAGCTGTCGTGGCCGACGACGGTGACATCGGGGCCGAAGTGTTCCTTCAAATGCCGGGTCAAGGTGGTCTTGCCGGAGCCGGTGCCCCCGGCAATGCCGATGATGATGGCGCTCATACGTTGTACCTCCCGCTGATTCAATTTTGTTCGCCTATATTCATTATATGGCTTCGGCGCGAAAAAGCAAGAAAAATAGCGAAAGTACACCGAAAAAAAGGAGGCTTACATTGGCGGGAGAGGCAGCCAGGGCCAGTCGGATGCTTTGACAGCTGGAAATAAGGAAAACTCAGCCGAGCTGTTTCCCGCACCGCATCTTTGCAGCCAGTCAAAGCCCGTTATCAGAAAAAGGGATTGTCAGGAGCTTTTAACACTGCGCCTCTCAATTTCAGGGCTCCATATTTTACCCTCTCAAAAAATCCTATCACGGAGAGTACACGATGCTGCATCACAATTCTGCTGAAGACTTACCCCAAATGCGTCAAAATATTTTCCATACTGCGGTGGATATGATGGTCCATCAGCTCACCGGCCTGTCTCTCGTCCCGCCGCTCCAGTGCGTCCATAATCTGGGCGTGCTCCGACATGGAAATCTGCGCATAGGCAGTCCTGGTTACCTTATGTCCCATGGACAGGCCGTTCCACAGCTGGGACAGGAGCTGCTCAATCTTCCGGTTTCCGCCGGCCTTCCAGATTTCCATATGAAAGGACTGATTAAAATTCCCATATTCCTGGGAATCCTGCTTTTCCAGGGCCTTCTGGGCGTGTTCAAAGGCGTTGCGTATCCGGCTCAGATCCGCCCCGTTCCGGCAGGCGGCCATGGCGGCCTCCCGCTCCAGAACCGCCCGCAGTTCATAGTGCTCCCGAATCATCCGGGCGTCCACACCCAGAATCACAGCCCCCCGGTTGGGGCGCAGCTCAATGAGTCCCTCCTGGGCCAGCTGCTGAAACGCCTCCCGGATGGGCGTCACGGAGACGCCCAGCATCTGGGCGGTCTCCTTCAGCGTCAGCTCCCGGCCGGCCTCCAGCCGGTGAGACAGGATCGCCTCCCGCAAGGCCGACGCCACCCGTTCCCGGGCCGGGAGCAGTGTAATGGGATACAACTCCATCGGTCTTACCTCCCTGCCGCCGCGCAGAGCGCCGCGTAATAGTCCTGAACGGCAGCCGCCGCCGCTTCCGTCTCCCCCCGCTCCAAACAGCGGAGAATGGCCTCGTCCCGTTCCAGCACAACAGCATCGTCCAAAGGGATGACTTCAAGGTGCAGAATCCGCCGCTGGAGCGCGTGCCGCTGACACAGCGCGGGATTGTCCAAGGCACGGCTCAGCGACAGATGGACAGCGTCCTCCCATTGGAAGAAAGCCGCCCGGTCTCCCGCTTCAACGGCATCCCGGCAATACGCCAGTGCGTCTTTTATCTCCGCACGCTCCCATCCAGTGGGCAGCAGGCGGACGATCTCCGCCTCCATCGCCGCCGTCACCCGGAAATTCTGCCGGTTCCGCTGGGGAGTGGGGCCAATCACGCGGACATGGCGGTTGGGAAGCCGCTGGAGCATTCCCTCGTTCTCCAGCTGCAAAAACGCCTCCCGTACAGGGATGCGGGATACCGCCAGCGCCTGGGAAACGCTCTCCTGGGTCAGTTCCTCGCCGTCCTTTACACGGCCAGCGGCAATCTCCGCGCGGATCAAGACCGCGACGCGGTCCTTCAGCGGTAAATTGGAAATGCGATCAATCATGTCTGCCTCCGAGGTAGCGAAAATGGATACAATATTATTTACTATTATACACCATTTCCCCCGGAATGCAATGGGCGGCCTCTACAAAATCCGGTCCCTGAAATATCCCTCCGCGCAGTAAATCGCCGCGGCGGGGTTGTGGCCCAGCACACGGTCCTTGGCCACCAGGGTGGTTACCAGGGCATCGGAGTATTTGTAGAACATGGAATCGTGCCCCACGCAGAGGCCCAGAGCGATATTGAACTGGGTCCCCTGCTGGTTCAGCAGCAGAGCCTGGGCAATCGGGTTGCACATGGGTTCAAACTGGCCGGGATGAACTTTCCCCTCCTCCGGGATGCCGCAGGCGGTCTTGTCCGCGCCGCCGGTCTTGCAGATGACGGAAACCGGCTCCAGTCCCGCCCGCCGCAAAAGGCCGTCCACCACCTTCGCTTCCTTCCGCAATCCCCGGCAGAAGGCCAATCCCACCCTGGTATAGCCCATTCTGAGGCACAGCTGGATGGTTTCCTTGAGCCTGGGCCACTGGCAGTAGCCCAATGCCTCGATTTCCGAAGCAGTGATGTAGAATTCCCGGTTTTCCGGCAGCTGATAGGATGCCTGGGCCTTCTCCATCAGCGCCATATCCCGCATAGGGCAGTTTTTGGGCAAGGTCTCCGGTTTTTCCTGGCTGCAAGCGTGAATCGCGCATTGGGCGCAGGTATAGGTCATATCGTTTCCTCCTCCCGCCGCCGGTAAGGCGGCGTTTTCTTTTTATTGTAGCGGAATCCGGCCCGGTGTCAACCTGTAGAATGGCAAAAAGCAGGGATTGCTCCCCGCTTTTTGCTGTGTAAGGTTATGATCCGTCTCTTTGCGGAAGGGATTTACTTGATGAAGCTGACGTGCTTGCAGATCTCCGCCGTGGCGGCGTCCTTCTTCTGATTGAAGGTGACCTTGTTCTCCTCGAACATATTCCTGCCCTGGGCGTCGATGGACACGATCAGGGGCCCGAACTCCTTCACCTTACAGCACCAGAGGGTCTCGGGCATGCCCAGCTCGTCCCAGTGGTGCTCGGCGATGCGCTCCACCTCGGTGGCGGCCACGACGGCGCAGCCGGCGGGGAACACGCAGTGGATCGCGCCGAACTCCTTGCAGGCCCGCTCGGTGTTGGGGCCCATGCCGCCCTTGCCCACGATGACCCGGACGCCGGTCTCCTTGGTGAACTCGTACTCAAATTTCTCCATGCGCATGGAAGTGGTGGGACCTACGGACACCATCTCATAGGCGTCCTCCTGGCCCTCGATGGGGCGGACAATGGGGCCAGCATGGAAGATAGCCTTGCCCCGGATGTCATAGGGCAGTTCCCGGCCGCCCTCTACCAGGCGGCGGTGAGCCACGTCACGGCAGGTCATGAGGTCGCCGTCCAGCCATACGATGTCGCCGATCCTGATGTCGGCCAGGTCCTCAGCGGTGACCGGCGTGATGAGGACTTTTTTCCCGTTTCTGATTTCTACCATTACAGTTGCACCCCCGAATGAGTTGTTACAGTGGCGTTCAGGTCCTTGTCGAAGATGACGTGGCCGCGGCGGTGGGACCAGCAGCCCACGTTGACGGCGACGCCGATGGTGGAGGGATGGCGGGCGGTGTTCTCAATGTGGACGCCCATGACGGAATAGTTTCCGCTCATGCCCTGGGGCCCCAGGCCGATGGCGTTGATGCCGTCCTCCAGGAGCTTTTCCATCTGAGCGGCCCGCTCGTTGGGGTTGTGGCTGCCCAGGGGACGCATCAGGGCCTTCTTGGACAGCAGCGCGGCAGTCTCCACGCTGGTGGCCACGCCCACGCCCACCAGCAGAGGCGGGCAGGCGTTCAGACCGTAGCTGGTCATCTGGTCCATGACGAACTGGGTCACGCCCTCATAGCCCGCGCCGGGCATCAGCACCATGGCCTTGCCGGGCAGCGTGCAGCCGCCGCCGGCCATGTAGGAGTAGATCTCGCAGTGGTCGTCGTCGGGGACGATGTCCCAGAAGACGGTGGGGGTTCCCTTACCCACGTTGCGCTTGGTGTTGTATTCGTCAAAAGTTTCTACGCTGTTGTGGCGCAGAGGAGCGGCGAAGGTGGCCTTCACCACGGCCTCCTTCAGCAGGGCCTCCAGTTCGCCCATGAGGGGGAAGTTGACGCCGCACTTGACCCAGAACTGAAGCACGCCGGTGTCCTGGCAGCTGGGGCGGTTCAGGGCCACCGCCTGCTCCTGGTTCTTGAACATGGTGTCGTAGATGGTACGGGCCAGCTCGCTGGTTTCTTTTTCCCGGAGCTCGGAGAGCTTGGCGATCACGTCGTCCGGCAGCTTCATGCCGATGTAGGCCACGAATTTGGCCATCTTGTCGGTCATGAGCTGAACGCTTTGTTCTTTCGTCATGGAATGACCTCCTTAAAAATATGTAAGTATTGTATCACAAAAGGATCAGGGATAGAAGGGGTACAGAATGGGCAGCAGGATCATGCAGATCACAAAGGACACGCCGATGAGGGGCAGGCCGGACTTCACGTAGTCCTTGAACTTGTAGCCGCCCAGGCCCACCACCATGGTATTGGCGGGCATCCCGATGGGGGTGGCGTAAGCGCAGGAGCAGGAGATCACGGTGGCAATGATCATGGACCTGGGGTCCGCGCCCAGACTCTGGGCCAGGGAGACCGCGATGGGTACCATGAGGGCCGTGGTGGCGGTGTTGGACATGAAGTTGGTCAGGACACAGCCCACGATGAAGATGACCAGCAGAAGGATGATGGGGTTGGGATTGGCGCCCAGCGCGCCCACGATGGTGTCGGCGATGAGCTCGCCGGCGCCGGTGGTCTCCAGGGCCTTGGCCAGCGCCAGGGAGCCTCCGAAGAGCAGCACCACCTTCAGGTCAATGGACTGGAGGGCGGCCTTCTCGCTGATAACCCCGGTGAGCACCAGAACGATGGCGCCCAGGCAGGCGGAGACCTGCAGCTTGATGCCGATCTGCTCCTCGAAGATCATGGCCAGAATCACGACGATCAGCACCACCAGAGAGGTGATCTGCTTCCACTGGGGAACCTTGCTGAAATCGTGCTGCTGGTCCGTCTCCCCCTCGCCCCGGCCATCGGGCAGGAATCGGTAGCCAATGAAGGCGTAGTAGAGGATGCCGAAAATCAGCATGGGCGCGCCCACCCAGATGTACTCAAAGAAGCCGGTCTGGATGCCCAGTTCGTTCAGAGCGTTGATACCCATCAGGTTTCCGGGCGCGCCGATGATGGACAGGTTGCCGCCCAGGGCCGCCGCGAAGACCAGGGGCATCAGCAGCTTGCCGCGGGAGTAACCGGATTCGTCGGCGATGCCGCACACCACGGGGATCAGCACGGCGGCGGTGCCGGTGTTGGACAGGAAGCCGGACATGATGCCCACGATGACCATGATGGCGACGATGAGCATACGCTCGCTCTTGGCGAAGCGGGTGACCAGGCCGCCGATGCGGTTGGCCATGCCAGTCTCGAAGAGGGCCTGCCCCACCACGAACATGCCCACGCAGAGGATGACGTTGCTGTTGACATAGCCCGCGAAGGCATCGGAGGTGCCCAGCACGCCGGTCAGGTTCAGGCCCACCGCCACAATGGTAGCCGTCAGGCCCAGGGGAATTTTTTCCAGGATAAACATGATGATCGCGAACGCCAGGAATAACAGGGTAATCGTACTTGGACTCATTGCGTTTTCTCCTCCCTCGGATACAACATATTATTTATCATTGATAATGTATCCATTTCGATTGCAGTATAGCAGACCATTTTCTGCCTGTCAAGCCCATGAAATGAAAATCAGGGAAACACACAAATTGATAGCTTTTCTTTTGTATATTATGCTAAATGGGACGCTGAAAAGGAAAGCCGCTCTTTTGGAGAAACGAGTTCCAAAAGAGCGGCTTGCTTCATATAAAACTATTCTTCCCGCAAACGTGCGGCCGGGTAAAGCCCACGTCTCTCCTACAGAATCAATCCGTTTTCAATGTCCCGCCGGTTTGCGGGCCAGCCGGTCCTTCCCCGAGCGAATATCCTCCAGAAGCAGGTCCACAAACAGATACCCCAACGGAAGCAGCGTGAACAGAAGCGCCTTCCCCAGCAGATACCGGCACAGCACTGCCGCCGTTGTCCCGCCCGCCACAAAGGCAAGCAGCATCCGGCAGTGGGCCAGCATACGCTGGACGGAATTTTTGTCCCGGTGGCGCAGCGCCTGGCTGGCCGCGATTCCCACCTGCCGCAGATGGTTGGTGCAGAAGGTGGTCGCCATTGGGATGTGCCGCGTCTGCCGGAAGGTGTTGTACTGCATGGAAGCGATCAGGTTGATGAGAACATGCGTGATCCGGTAGGGCGCGCTCTCCGGGAGCATGGCCAGGAAAATCACCGCCAGCATCTCAATGAGCAGGAACAGCGTGTCCCATCGGATGCGTAAATGTCTCTTGATGTAGTTCGGCACTGATTCTGAGATAAAGGTGCCCAGAAAATAGGCCGTCATGGGAATAAAGTAGTACAGGAACTCCCTCCACCGGCCATTCCCCAGGGCGATGGCGCTGAGTACGAAATTCGCCGTCTGCGCGTTGCAGAACACACCGCCGCGTATGGAGTATGTAAAGGCTCCAAAAAAGCCCCCGACATACATCAGAAGGATAAAAGTCCACCACTTTTCACATTCCAGGACGTCTTCCTTCGAACTTTGAAGAGATTTGGTTTCCATTCCAGTCCCTCCTGCAAAGATTCATAATCCGGATTTTAGAATCTGTATACACAGCTGCCTTTTGTTCTATTCGTACTGAAAACCGCTGTTTTCGCTGAGAGGGCGTTCGAGAAGTTCCGGGTTTGCACATATATGCTTTATGAGCTTGAGGCTGCGGGCGAAGTAGAACCCGTCCGCGATCCTCTCGTCCAGCGTGGCGCCGATGTCCACAACGTCCCGTATTTCCTTGTGCCCATCGGGCATGACGACCTCCTCTTTATGGAGGGTGCCGATCGTAACCATGATGCTGTTGGTACCGTAGTTATTGAGATGGTGATAGACCGCGGGGCACTTGATGCTGCCGAGGTTGCTGCAAAGAACGGTGGTGTAGTTGGGATCGCCTTGCGTTATGAAATCCGGATTGAGGCCCCAGAAGTCAAGCCAGCGTATGATGCGGATCAGGAGCATAAGAATCGGGCGGGGGATCTTGGCAAAAGAGTCAAGCAGCGCGTCCACTCCGCCGGTGGAGTGCTCGCTTTTGCGCGTCTCCTTTACATCGCCGACGATTTTCCGGCTTACCTCGTTTATCGTATCGGTATCCTTCGGAACAAGGACCATGAGGGCCTCCTCGGCATGATCGGCAAAGCGGCGCTTACATACGAAACTGAGGCTGATCTCGTTTCTTTCGTACATGCGCCGGCCCTGTATAAACCGGTTCATGAGCGGGCGCTCCCGTATCATGCGGGCAAGCATGGTGACAGTACAATGAAAGAGCGTGACTTTATAGTCAAGTCCCGCGTTCTTCTTTTCCAGATACTTTACCAGCTCCGTAGCGTCTATGGTATCGTTGAGATAAACCTCGCAGTCGGTGCGGTTGGGCATAAGATGCGCCATAACCGACTGCAAGCCGGGCACGTCCTTTACCCAGCGCCCGTCCTTGCGGTCTCCCCAGCGCCTTTTATATTTCGACATGAATATCCTTTCCTTTCACCATGGCACGGCAAGGTATGTGCTCCTGTGCGCTCAGTATTTTTATAAAATCTTCCGTATATATGTCATCCGAAATGGGCGGGAACGCGTCGTCATAATGATCCAGAAGGACCGCGCGGGGGCTGAGCCTTCTGACAATGCCCAGAGCGTATTTTTCAAGGCCGCTCCGGCCCTGAAAGGGAAGAATGAGAACGTCCGCGCCCGCAGGGTATTCCGTATGCGCGTCAAGGCCGAGGCTGCCCAGAACCTGTATCCGTTTTCCGCCGCAGGACACCTCATACATGAGGATCTCTCCCTTTTCCGGAAAACGCAGCATCGCCCACAGAAATCGGACAAGGTGTACGGGATGGCGGAAAAATCTCCCGCGGAAAACGGTTTTCAGAATAATGGGAAGATCATACCGGCAGTGGCGGCCTTTGTATGCCGTGACGGTAAACGGCGAAACGCTGTCCGTTTTTCCAGCGGCGGCAGGCACGATCCGCTCCGGAGAAACGCCGCGGCGCACCAGGGTTTTCCGCGGAGCTGGCGTGCAGTGTATCCGAAAACGCGACGCGCCGCAGAGCTCCGGCAGGTGATATATGTGGTCGACGTGGCCGTGGGTTACAAAAACGTCTGTCACCCCGCCAAAATCGCCTTTCGGCAGAGAAACCAGGTTTTTATCCGTGAAGCAGCCCACGGGCATGCCGAAAAACGGGTCAAAGGCAATGGCCGCGTCCCCCTCGCGCATGACAAGCCCCGCGGCGCTGTACCATCTTATCTCCATATGTGACCGCTTCCTTCTTTTTTCTTCAGCGGCCGGCCGCAGGGCCGCCCTGGGAAGTTCTGGCGCTCTCCGACTCCTCCAGAACGCGGTAAGCCACTTTGCCCACCAGCGTTTTGGGGAGTTCGTCACGGAACTCGATCTCTCTGGGCAGAGCATAGCTGGCAACATGCTCCCGCAGGTGTTCCATAAGCCGGCGGCGGCAGTCGTCATCCCCCTTTACGCCGTCCCGCAGGACAACATACGCCTTGACGCGCTGCATGCGGCGGGGGTCCTTGACGCCGATGACGCAGCTATAGGAAACGTCCGGAAAGGCGTCGATCATATTTTCGATCTGTCCGGGGTAGACATTATAGCCGTTGGTGATGATGAGGCGCTTGATGCGGCGCACGAAGTACACGTATCCATCTGCATCCATACGCCCGATGTCACCCGTGTAGAGCCATGTTCTGCCGTCAGAACATTTTTTCATGGACATAGCCGTCTCATCGGGGTCGTCCAGATACCCCAGCATGAGGGTGGGGCCGGTCAGAATGATCTCCCCCTCTTCCCCGGTGGGGACGTCCTCATCCGTCCCGGGGCGTACAATACGGTACAGCGTGTCAGGAAACGGAATTCCGATGCTCCCTTCCTTGTAGGTATCCCGCGGGGTTAGGCAGCTGGCAGTGACGCACTCCGTAAGGCCATATCCCTCACGGACCTGTATGGAAGCGCCGTGATCTTTTAAAAAACCATCGATTTTCTTCTTCAGTTCCGGCGAGAGGGAATCGCCGCCGCAGAACACCCCATGAAGAAAGCTCAGGTCTGTTTTATCAAGCCCCGGAGCATGAAGCATCGCTTCAAAAATAGTGGGAACACCGGCAATGAAGTTGGGCTTTTTCCGCGCGATCATGGAGGCATAGCTCTTATTGTTGAAGGTGGGCATCAGAACGCAGCATGCCCCATGAATGAGCACCGTGTGAAGGTTGATCCCAAGGCCAAAGCCGTGAAAACAGGGCATACAGCTGAGCATTTTAAGCCCCGTGCGGAACTCCTCTCCCAGGGCCTCCCGCGTCTGCATCGCGCAGGCGTTAAAGTTGAGGTCCGAAAGACAGATCCCTTTCGGTACGCCGGTGGTACCGCCGCTGTAAAGGATCACGGAGGTTTTGCCAGGGTCGAAAACGCTTTCGGGCAGAACAACGTCATCGGTTCCTTTCTTAAGGAAATCCGTCCACAAAATGGAATTTTCCCTGTCTGGAAAGCGGAGGTATTCCTTCCCCTTTTTTATTACATAGGCCGTTTTCAAAATAAGGTTCAGCTCGTCCTGTATCCGCGCGGTGAGCACTGTGACAGGCTGTTTTACATCTTTAAGCGCGTCCACCACTTTTTCATAAAACATATCAACGGTAAGAATGGCTTTGCTCTTTGAAACATTCAGATAAAAGGATATTTCGTTGCGGGCGGAAAGCGGGTGGACCATGTTTGCCACGGCGCCGATGCGGTCGAGCGCATAAAAACAGTCCAACGTCTGAGGCAGGTTGGGCATGCACACCGTCACAACGTCGCCGCTTTCGATACCCATGGCGGTGAAAGCGCGCGCGGCTCTTTCTATGCGTTTTATAAACGAGGCATAGCTTGTCTTACGCCCGTAGAATTCGTAAGCGGGCTCATTGGGATACTGATACGCGATGCGTTCGACCATTTGAAACATCGTAAGCGCAGGATATTCCAAATGGTCTCTCTGTATGTAACCTTCCATTGCACTTCTTCCTATTCAAATGAAATAATTAAACATTATACATCTTCCCAGGATTTTTTCAACCCGTATTGCGCAAATGCCCAGGGTATTTGAATGAGTGAAATTTTCGTGAACATATTGCGAGCAGAAGCGCTCAAAGGCTCCCTCTCTGAGGGAGCTGTCAGCTGGGGCGGGCGAAGCACGCCCGCAAGGCTCCGGAG
>JAAVHF010000063.1 GCA_014799845.1 Oscillibacter sp.
CAGCTCTTGGAGTTTTCCGCCAGACCATTGCCTTTCCATTGTACAGCTTGGGCAATGAGATGTCCCTCGCCTGTGGCTGGCTGCCACGAACATGGGGCAAATCTTATAGTAACAGGAGCTATGTAATCCATGACGAACACAAGCTATCGAACTGTAGAAGATCTGCCCCTCATGCTTGATATCAAAGACGTAGCAAAAATTCTTGGTATTGGAAAAAATCTGGCATACTCGTTGGTCAACAGCGGAGAGATTAAAGCTCTGCGGGTTGGAACGAAAATTCGTATTCCTAAGCAGAGCCTGGTCGATTACATCACGAACTAAAAACAGACAAGGGCGGGTGCATATGCACCCGCCCCACAGAAAGGAGTAGACAATGGCATCCATCCAGAAGCGAAAGACGTCCAAAGGGACATCCTATAATGTAGTTTATTACTACGTTGATGAAAATGGGCAGAAGAAGCAAAAATGGGAATCTTTTTCTTCCCATAAGGAAGCGGCAAAGCGAAAAGCCACCATTGAGAATCAGCAGAATGAGAGAACCTTCCTGCCTCCCACCGATCAGACCGTGAAGGAATTCCTGGAAGATTTTGTTACAATCTACGGTACAAAGAAGTGGGGCTTGTCCATGCACGATTCCTCCACTTCGCTGATCGACAACTACATTGTTCCAATCTTGGGTGAGGTGAAGATCAGGGACATTACAACACGCACCGTGGACAAATACATCCAGACGCTACAGAAGACACAGCCGGTCTCAACCAGGACACGCAGGGCAAAAACAGAGTACGTGACGGATAAAACTATCGAAAAGATTATCAAGCTGCTGCGTTGTGCATTTCATCAGGCCGTTAGGTGGGAGCTGATTAGCAAGAATCCCTTCGATCATGCAATCCTACCCAAAACCGAGTATACCAAACGGGACATTTGGGATGCGGAGACGATCTGCACGGCGTTGGACGAATGCAAGGACAGGCTCCTCTACATCGCCATGAACCTGGCCTTCGCCTGCTCCTTGCGCATAGGCGAGATCCTGGGTTTGACCTGGGACAACGTACATATTTCGGACGGAGAGATTGCAGAAAATAACGCCTATATCTACATTGACAAAGAGCTGACGAGGGTTTCCAAGCAGGCTTTGACACAGATTGGCGAAAAGGATATCTTCCACATCTTTCAGCCGACAATGGTGAACACAACGACCTGCCTTGTCCTAAAGGCTCCCAAGACCGCAACCAGCGTCCGCAAGGTCTGGCTTCCCAAGACCCTGGCCTACATCCTCCGGGACTGGAAAGAGTACCAGGATAGCTGGAAGGATATGCTCGGCGAGGAGTATGAGGATCATGGCTTGGTGATCGCTTTGGATAACGGCAGGCCCTGCGAGAACCGAATCATTGAAAAGCGGTTCAGCCAGCTTAAGGAGAAGGCTGGATTGCCCAATGTGGTATTCCACTCCCTCCGTCACAGCAGCACGACCTATAAGCTGAAGCTGAACCACGGTGATCTGAAAGCCACCCAGGGTGATACCGGTCACGCACAGGCCAGCATGGTCACACAGATCTATGCCCATGTTCTGGACGAGGACCGCAAGGTCAATGCCCAGAAGTTTGAGAAAGCCTTTTACGCCAAACCAGACCTGCGGAACAGCCACCCTCCCGAGGAAAAGCAGGATGTGGATGTCTCGGCGCTCATTGAGCAGCTGAAGAGCTCGCCGGAGCTGGCCAAGGCTTTAGCCGCACTGATAGCGGAGCAGAAAAACAATGGATAGCTGCCCCCAAAAGGAGCACCCCCAGACGCAGTGCCGGGGGTGCTCCTTTGCTATTAGCGTGTTAGAGGCACAAATACCATATTAGCAAAATGTCGCTTTTTATTAGCTCACAGGAAATCAATGTTCGAATCTAATTAGCAGACATGCAGTATTCTGCGTATATTTCGCAAAACCGCAACAGGATGGCAAAAAAGATAAAAAGCGGAGAAAATCAACGATTTTCTCCGCTTTTGTGGCACGCCAGAAGGGATTCGAACCCCCGGCCCCCTCCTTAGGAGGGAGGTGCTCTATCCAGCTGAGCTACTGGCGCATGTAACAATATTCAATTTTGGCGGCCGAGCGGCCTACCGCTTAGGAGGCGGTCGCTCTATCCATCTGAGCTATCAGGGCCTATTGACTTGTACGAGTGAACTTGAACCGATGCAATCCACATCAAAGGAAAAAAGCGGGTGAACCTATGTGTGCTTAGGAGGCGACCGCTCTATCCTGCTGAGCTATCGGGGCCTATTCAATTTTACATCATAAATACCGACGGAAAGACAAGTGACCGGGCACACGCTTAGGAGGCGGTCGCTCTATCCATCTGAACTACGAGAGCATATCTGGGGGGCGGCTTGCCGTCCCGGATATGTATTATAGCCGACCGGCGGAGATTTGTCAATTCCCGATTTCGGATGTTTTACCGGTCTTTGGCCTTTTCCTGCAACTCCGTCAGGCTCTTCTTCAGGCTCCTCAGACCAGTGGGCAGCTTCGCATTGGCCGAGCCCATTTTCCTCAGCTCGCTGGTGACGTGCGCGGTGATCCGCTCACAGGTCTCGAACAGCTGGCCGCATTCCTGAACGGTACGCTCGATCCGTGCCTCGGTTTCCCGCAGCAGATCCTCCCGCTGCGCCTGTGCCTGGGCAACAGTATCCTCAGCCTGAGCGCTGGCGGCATTGATAAGCCCTTCCGCACGGCTCTGCGCCTCGGAAAGGCGCAAATCCGCCTCCTCCTGGGTCTGGGCCAGCAGTTCATCGGCGCGGCGATGGGCGTCCAGCTCCAGCTGGGCCAGTTTTTCCTTCTCCTGCCGCAGGGACTCCTTCTGACTGTTCAGGCGGTCCACCTGGCTACTCAGACGGTCACGCTCCTTCGTCAGCGTCCGGACCGCCTCGCTCTGCCGGGCGCTCTCCTGCGCAAGCTCCTCCCGCTCCGCCTTTTCCTGATCATACTGCCGGCGGATCTCCGCAAGCTCCTCTCCCAGACGGTCCGCTTCCTCTCCCCGCTCCTCCAGCCGCAGGCGCAGCTGGGCCAGTTCCTCCATGGCCTCGTCCAGCTGGCGGGAGAGAGCCGCGGCGTTGGCCTCCGCCTCTTTTTGGGTTTTCTCGATGTACTCCATCACGTCCTGGCGGTTGAATCCCAGCGCCGCGCTGCGAAAAATATGATTGTCCATACTCCCTCTGGTCCTCTCACTTGTTTAACTTCATCTTACCACAACCGGCGCGATATGACAACTATATTTTCCGCCTGTCAATCCCGTTTTACCTGATCGACCGCCGCCAGGACCTTCTTCTTAACCTGGTCCAGCGTTCCCTCCACAGTGGCCCCGGCGGCCATGGCGTGTCCGCCGCCGCCCATCAGCTTACATGCCTCGGTGGCGTTTACCCGTCCGTTGGCCCCGGTGCGGAGGCTCAGCTTCCACTCCCCTGGCTTCAGCTCCCGCAGCACCGCGCCGCAGTCCACGCCCTCGATCATCCCCGCCAGGGAAGAGATGTCCTCCAGGTCGTTCTCCGTGGCGCCAATGCGTTCGATCATGGCCAGAGGCGCCGCAAGGAACACGCCCCGGCCCTCATGGAAGAACTCCGCGCCGCCCATCAGCTCCGCCTCAATGGCAATGCGCTTACGGGTCTTGGTGCGGAAGTGGCGCTTGTTCACGGCAAAATAGTCGATGCCGGTCTCCAGCAGCGCCGCCGCCACGCGGTGGGTGTTGGCGGTGGTGTTGGCATAGACGAAGCAGCCCGTGTCCGTGGACACGGCGGCGTACAGCGGCAACGCGACCTCCTGCGTAATCTCCCCCAGCTCCCGGCAGATCTCGTAAACGATCTCCCCGCAGGCGGCCCGGGAGGCGTCCACGCACTGCTCTTCCCCGAAGCCCTCGAAGGAGGGATGGTGGTCCACGGCCAGACCGATACGGTCAAAGTACGCCTCCGCCGCCGGGAAGAACAGGCCTTTCGCGGCAATGTCCACCGACACCACGAAATCCGGCGCGAAGTCCGCCGGGGCCCAATAGGGCTCAGCATAGACTGCGTTTACGTCCATAATATCCGGATTTCGCAGCACACAGGCAGTTTTGCCCAGCTGCCGCAGGGCCTGACAGAGGGCGGCGGCGCAGCCGGCGGTGTCCCCGTCGGGGCGGCGGTGGGTCAGGATCAGGATATGATCCTTCTGCCGCAGCAGGGCGGCGGCTTCTTTTGTAGTGAGGCGGCTCATTCTTCGTCCTCCAGGATGATGTGCTCATTGGCGGGATTGGCGGGCTTGACCACGCTGGGGTCCCGGAGCATCTCCAGGATATGGGCCCCCTGCTGGATGGAGTCGTCCGCTATGAACTGGAGCTCGGGGGTGTAGCGGAGCCGCAGGGCGGCTCCCAGCTCCCGCCGCAGGTAGCCGGAGGCAGACCTCAACCCCTTCATCATGTCTTTTTCGTCTTCCTTGTTCAGGGCGCTGATATAGATTTTCGCGTAGCGGAGGTCGTTGGTGGTATCCACGTGGGTAATGGTGACCAGCCCGCCGTGGAGGCGGGGGTCCTTGACCGTCCGCAGGAGGTTTGCCAGTTCTCTTTGGATTTCTTCATTGATGCGGCCAATTCGGTTGCTTGCCATAGTCGTACCTCTTTTCGTTTGCCGCCCCTTCGGGGCGGCATCGACATAAATCTAATTTTAAATTCGCCCTGCCGGGCGGGGGCGTACTTTTCCCTTGCAGGAAAAGTACCAAAAGTGCCCTCAAGGGGCCATGACCCCTTGAGAATCCCCGAATGCGCCGTTTTGTTTTGCGCTTGTCCTGTAGTCCGTCCGGGCTACCGAACCTGCTCCCGTGTATGGGGCGAAGCGTCTATCCAAGGACGTATTCGGCGGTCCCTACCGCACCGTTTTGGGTACTCCCGGGGCAGCTGCGGTAGAGCGTCCCCCTTGCAGAGCAGTCTCTCTTTAACAGGGCGGCAGCCGGAGTTCTTCAACCGCCAAGCCCCTGGAAGGACAACCTCCAACTCAGGGGCGCCCAATCCCCCCAAATCACCGCCCAATGGCGACTAACCCCCGTAAAATATTAGGGATTCTTAAACCGCAAGGTTTAAGCGCGTTTTTGCCTACTAAGATTGCACAACGGCCACATCGAGTGGCCGTGTGCAATTGAATTCTGCGTGGCCGCTCGATGCGGCCATCGCAGAATCGTTGCCGCGTGGCAAAAGTAGGCGCGGGGTCGCGATTGTGCAATGACCCCATCGAGGGGTCATGCACAATCAAATTCTACGCGGCCACTCGATGTGGCCGTGTAGAATCCAGGGGCTGCGTAAGCCCCGGGGTTGCGAATCGAAACCACTGCCGTGCCGCCGCGCAGCGGCGGCAGTTATCATCTTGCGAATTGATACAGCTCACATTTGATCATCCCGTTATACAGCTTCCTCTTCTTCTCCGCCCTGCGGCCGAAGAAGCGCTCAAACTCCGGATGACTGGTAATCACCAGCACCCGCCATTTGGGCGGTACATGGTGATAGACTTCCCCAAAAACGCGATATAACGCTTCGGCCTCCTCTTTTTCCAGAAGCCGCTCTCCATAGGGCGGGTTGGTCACGATCTGCCCATACTGCCCCTGACAGCGGAACTTTTTTACATCCGCCGCGTCAAAATGAACAAACTCCTCCACGCCGGCCTTGACGGCGTTCTCCCTGGCGATGCGCACCGCCTTGGGATCGACGTCGCCGCCCCAGATGTCATACCGTCCGTCAAACTCCTTGTCCATGGCCTCGCCGGCGGCGTCCAGCCAGTACCCGCTGTCCAGCCATGCCCACTTCTGCGCGTCAAAGGACCGGTCCAGGCCGGGAGCGCGGTTTTTGGCGATCAGCGCCGCCTCAATGGCAATGGTCCCGGAACCGCAGAAGGGGTCCCGGAAGGGGTCCTTCCCCCGGTAGCGGCTGAGGATTACCATCGCCGCCGCCAAGGTCTCCCGCAGAGGCGCTTCCACCCCTACCGCCCGGTAGCCCCGCTTGTGGAGGCCCGGGCCGCTGGTATCCAGATACAGCGTACACATATCCTTCATAATGGCGAATTGTATCTGGTATTTTGCTCCCGTCTCCGGCAGACGGTTCAAGCCGTAGGCCCGCCCCAGACGTTCCGCCGCCGCTTTTTTGATGATCTTCTGGCAGTCGGGCACCGAGTGGAGCACGGAATCCAGGGCATGTCCCTTCACCGGGAACTGGCCGTCCCTGGGCACAAAGTCCTCCCAGGACACCGCCGCCGTTCCCTGAAACAGGGCCTCAAAGCTCCTGGCGGGGAAGGTCTTCAGCAGCACCAGCACCCGTTCCCCACAGCGCAGGTTCAGGTTCAGCCGGGGCAGATCGGCCTGCGTGCCGCTGCACAGCACTCGGCCGTTCTCCACCCGCACCTCCGCCAGCCCCAGCCGCCGGACCTCGTCGCCTACTAAGCCTTCCAGCCCAAACAGGCACGGGATCGCATATGTCAATTTCATGATCTTTCTCCCGAATATCTCCCCGAAGGAAAGCCCTCCGCAGGAGTTTGCCGCCCGCAGGCGGCAAATAAAATGGAATTGTTTTTCCAAGGACATGTGCCTTGGAAAAACTCTCTGCGCGTAGCGAGCGTCGACGAAGGAGGCGCAGAGCGCAGCGAAATCCCCCTACTTTTGAAAGAAGCGGCAAAGCCGCTTCTTTCAAAAGTAAGCGCCCCGCAGCGGCCGTGTGAGCCCTGTTATAACCTGCACATAAACAGCAGGTGGGTTGCCTGCATTGCCCTTTACTGCTTCCAACTTCCAACCGCAGGTATGGCAGCCGGGAGGCCTGCAAACCAGACAATGAACCAGCGTCCCTAATAACAAAATGTGGGTTAATGAAAGACTCATCACGCACCCCGCAGGGCACTTTATGTTTTTCTTATTCCCTTGAAAGCCGGCGCTTACTCCTCGTCCTCGTCCTGGAACAGCATTTCCATAAAGAGGTCGTAGACTTCCGTCAGCTCCTCCTCGCTGTCCAGGGTGGACAGCAGCTCCTCGCCGTTTTCCGTGATGGACTTGAGGATCACCATGCCGTAGTCGTCGCTGTCCTCGTCCGCCTCATCCTCCTCCAGCACGGCGGGGAAAAAGGCCATGTATGTCTGCCCGTTGTGCTCCAGCACGTCCAGCAGCTCCAGCTCGATATCGTTGCCGTCCTCATCCGTTACCGTGATGAAATTGGGACCGAACTCCTCACTCATCGGGATGTTCCTCCTGCTTGTTTCTCCCGCGGGACCTCTTTTTTGTTCCGCTCCTATAGTGTAACCGTTTTTTTCGCAAATTGCAAGAGGATTTCCATGTGACATTTTGACGATTTCACAACTTCTTTTTTGTATTTTATGAAGAAATTTCCCGCACCATACGTTTTTTTGTCGGAAGAGCGGGAAAATTTCACTTTTTTTCAGTTGACAAGCTGTGTTATACTATAAATTGGTATACCGTAGGGTATGCCCGACGCTTTGCTTACACCTGGAAAGGAGGTACATCCTGCTATGGATCAAACCTATAACGGCAATCCGGACAACCGTCCGCCCGACCGGGACGGACAGTCCGTCCGGCAGAAAAAAAAGAAGAAGGTTTCCGTGCTCCGCATTATCCTGAAGACCATCGGCTGGATTTTTCTCACCGTCTTTACGCTGGGCGTCATCGGCGTGCTGACCATGGGCATCTTTGCCAAGATCTTCCTCACCTATGTGGACACCACCCTGCGCCCCTCCCTGGGCGAGATCGTCTCCGAGGAGTCCAGTCTGGCCCTGGCCTCCACTATGTACGACAAGAACGGCGCCGCCATGCTGACCCTCTACGACAACCGGGTCGCCGCCGGCGGCAACCGGGAGCTGGTGACGTACAAGGACCTCCCGGAGCATCTGGTCAACGCCCTCATCGCCATTGAGGACAAACGCTTCAAAGAGCACAACGGCGTGGACTGGTGGGGCACCGCACGGGCCACCTTCTACAGCGTCACCGGCGCCAAGACCCAGGGCGGCTCCACCATCACCCAGCAGCTGGTGCGGGCGGCCTATGAGGACACCGACGTCACCGTCAAGCGGAAGTTCCGCGAGATCCTCCGCTCGCTGGAGTACGAGAAGTACAACAGCAAGGAGGACATCATCACCGAGTACCTCAACCGCGTCTTTTTCGGCAACGGCTGCTACGGCATCCAGACCGCCGCCAAGAGCTATTTCGGGAAGGACGCGTCCGAGCTGGACCTGGCGGAGAGCGCCGCCATCGTGGGCATCACCAACAACCCCTCCCTCTACGACCCCTTCCGCAACGCCAGGTGGACGCTGGACGACGGCACCGTCAAGACGCCCCGGATCTACAATAAGGAGCGGCAGGAGCTGATCCTGGATCAGATGCTGGAGCAGGGGTATATCTCCGAGGCCCAGTGCGCCGCCGCCAAGGCGGAGAAGCTGCTGTTCACCGACACCGACGAGTACAAGGCCATCCACGGCATGGACGTCCCCGACCCCGACGAGGAGTCGGAGGACGGAGAAGAGGCCGTCGAGGAGGAGCAGCAGGCCGCCGCCAACAAGTACAACACCTGGTTCCAGGATGCGGCCATCAACGAGGCCATCTCCCTGCTGATGGAGGCCAAGGGCTACTCCAAGGACGACGCCGAGCTGTACCTCTACCGGAACGGATACCACATCGAGACCACCTTCGACCCGGATATCCAGGCCAAGGTGGACGCCGTCTACAAGGATATCTCCAACTTTGAGGATTACACCTCCAAAAACGGCACCCCCATCGCCTCCGCGATCTCTATCGTGGATTACAACGGGAACGTGGTGGCTATGGCCGGCGGCGTGGGGGAAAAGACCATGAACCGGGAGCTGAACCTGGCCGTCTCCCGCCGCCAGCCGGGAAGCGCCATCAAGCCGGTCAGCGTCTACGCTCCGGCTATTGAGTACAATGTGGTTTCCCCCGGCAGTATTATCGACGACTATCCCATCAACACCTCCATGCGCGACAACGGCTATCCCCGTAACTCCACCGTCGGCACCAACACCGCCGGCGGCTATTCCGGCTACCGCACCGTATCTTACGGCGTGATACAGTCCCTGAACACGGTGTCTGTCCGGACGCTGCAAAAGCTGACCTGCCCTCGGTCCTTTGAATTCATGGAGAACAACCTGGGCTTTGACCTGGACCCCGCGGACATCGATATCGGCCCCCTGGCCATGGGCGGCCTGACTTACGGCGTGACCACGGTGGAAATGGCCGCGGCCTATGCCTCTTTCGCCAACGAGGGCATTTACACCAAGCCCCGGCTGGTCACCAAGATCTGGAACAACGACCGTACCGAGGTGGTGGTGGACAACGACGACCCCGCCACCCGCGCCTGGGAGGCCATGGACGACACCACCGCCTATCTGATCACCAGGATGCTCCGCAGCGTCATCACCGACGGCACCGGCAAGTCCGCCCGGCTGGACGGCATGACCATGGCCGGTAAGACCGGCACCACCTCCAACAACTTCACCCGCTATTTCGTGGGCTATACCCCCTACTACTCCGCCGCCGTCTGGATGGGCTACCGGGACAGGGATGAGATCATCAACGCCACGGGCAATCCCGCCGCCGTGATCTGGAAGAAGGTCATGGAATCCGTCCACGAGGGCCTGGAGGACAAGTCCTTCCCGGACAGGCCCGACGGCATCGTTACCGTCAACGTCTGCGCCGACTGCGGCCTGAAGCCCAGCGGCCTGTGCTCCGAGGATTACCGGGGCAGCAGGATCATCAGCGCGGAGATGCAGTCCGGCGCGGTTCCAACCGCTACCTGCTCCTGCCATACGGAGGTCCGGGTCTGTATCAATCCCGAGACGGAAGAGGTGTATGTGGCCGGGGAATACTGCCCGGAGGAGACGGTGGTCACCCGGGTGATGCTGGTGGGCCGGGAACACCTGGAGCGGCCTGACGGCTCCCTGGTCCTGGCCAACGACAGCGACGCCCACCTGAGCTGGCTCACCACCAAGGGCCCCTGCCCCATTCACGATGAGTTCTACGTTCCCATACCCGACCTGCCGGAAGAGGAGGGCGAACCCCTGCCCGGCGACCCGGGCTTCCAGTGGCCCACCGGGCCTTGGGACCCCAACAGCGTTCTGCCCGGCGGCCCGGATACAGAGCAGCCCTCTGTCGGGACCGACCCCCAGCCGCAGCCCCAGCCCGATCCTGAACCCGTCCCCGACCCCCAGCCGAAGGAGCCGGAGGGACCCGCCGAGCCCGTTGACGAGCCAATCACGGAGCCTATGGACGATGAGCCCATGCTGCCGGACGAACCGGAACTGCCATAGAAAAAGGCCCCGGAGGCATATGCCTCCGGGGCCTTTCCCGTCTGAAGAATTGCTTTGCGCGCGGTAATTGAATGAGTAAATATTCTGTGAACAAGAAGCGTTAAAGGCTCCCTCTTTAAGGGAGCTGTCAGCTGGGGCGGGCAAAGCACGCCCGCAAGGTCCGGAGGAGCCGCGCAAGCAAAGCCGCAAGGCTGACTGCGGGAGTTGAATATCCCCGCAAAAACTCCCACCGCCACGGCTTCGCCGTGCCGCCTCCCTCAAGGAGGGAGGCTTTAGAGACGCGTTGTTCCCAATTTGTTCGCTCGTTCAACTACCGTGTTGCTTTGCGTCTTCCCCCTTGCAATCCTCCCCGATATCCGCTAGAATAGGACAGGCAAATACAAAAGACGGAGGAGCAAACGCCATGACCACACAATCCCAAGCCAGAATCGTCAGCTGGAGCACCGGCGGCGAGGAGGTCTGCGCCAGCGCGGCCCGGATCTCCACCACCCAGGGGGACGCGCTGGCCCTCTTTGAGAAGGCCCGGAACAACCCCAAAAACCAGGACCTGATCGGCAAGGTCCTCCGCTCCGGCCACCGGTCTGTCATCGAGCATGCGGTGTTCTCCATCGCCTTGCAGAATGTTTCGGTGTACGTGGAGCAGTATTTCATCGAGTGCCGCCTGGCCTCCTTCACCGTGAAATCCCGGCGGTATGTGGATTTCAGCGGCCTGGGCTACTATGTGCCCGAAACGCTGGAGGGAGAGGCCCTGGCGGACTACCGGAAATACATGGACGGCCTTTTCGCCGCCTATCAGGCGCTGCTGGACGCCCAGGTGCCCAAGGAGGACGCCCGTTTCCTGCTGCCCTACGCCTTTTGCAGCAACTTCTACTGCACCCTCAACGCCCGCGAGCTGGTGGAGCTGATCCGCTCCATCCGCTTCGGCCGGGGAAGGGGCATCCCGGAGCTGCGCTCCATCGCGAACCAGCTGGCCCAGCAGCTGCAAGCCATGTTCCCGGCCCTGGCCGGAGAACTGGACGGCCCCGTCCGGGAGGAGCCGCAGCCGGAACCCTGCGCCCCCCTGTTCCGGGACGGGCCCGCCTGGGTGCCGGAGGCGGAGGCCGGAGCCGTCCGGCTTCTGGCCGCGCCCGCAAACCCCGGCAAACTGCTGGAGTATGCCCGCCGCGCCGCCGATCCCCAGGCGGACAAGCCCCTTTCCCTGGACGAGCTGACGGCCTCCCCCCGGCCCCGGGAGCTGGAGCAGCTGAGCTACACCTTCGCCATCTCCGATCTGACTCTGGCGGGCGTTACCCACCTGGTCCGCCACCGGATGCAGTCGGTGATCGTCCCGCCCATCCAGACCGTGGACCACAGCCGCTTCATCCTGCCGGACACCATCCGGAACAACGCCGCCGCCCTGGAGATCTACCAGGCTGCCCTAAGGGAGGCCAACCGCGCCGCAAGGGCGCTGTGCGATGATCCGGCCCTGCGCCCCTACAGCTACTATTACGCCGTTGCCGGAAACGTCATGGACGTGATGACCACCCTCAACGCCCGGGAACTGAAGCTGATGATCCGCCTGCGCACCTGCACCCGGGCCCAGTGGGAGATCCGGCACGTGGTCATGGGGATGCTGCGGCTGCTGCGGGAGCAGTACCCGGCGCTCTTTGACCGCTTCGGCCCCAGCTGCTATCTCACCGGCGTCTGCCCCGAGGGTCGCATGTGCTGCGGACGGCAGGAGGAAATGCGGGCCCTGTTTGGAGGAAAGCTGTCGTGAAGGAATGGTTTCTCCCGCGGGCGTCCGGCGATACCGTCTGGGCGGTTGTGGGCTCCCCGCTGCCGCTGATCGCCGTTTACCTGATCGCGGTGAACGTCTGGGCCTTTGCGCTCATGGGCTTCGACAAACGCAGGGCAAAGCGGCGGGGCGCGCGGCGCATCCGAGAGCGGACGCTGTTCCTGTCCGCCCTGCTGGGCGGCGGCGCGGGGGCTCTTCTGGGCATGTGGGGCTTCCGGCACAAGACCAGGCACTGGTATTTTGTCGTGGGAATCCCCCTGATCCTGCTGGCGGAAGCCGCCCTGGGCGTCTGGCTATTTAGCCTGTTTTGAGTCGAAATCAGCGGCATAAAAGCGCCAGCCGGCGGAAACCGGCTGGCGCTTCAGACTATCAGAAAAGCCCTCCGCAGGAGTTTGCCGCCCGCAGGCGGCAAATAAAATTTAATTGTTTTTCCCGCGGCGTGCACGTGGGAAAAACACTTTGCGCGGAGCGAGCGTCGAATTGTCCGCTGTAAGCGGACAACCGAGGCGCAGAGCGTAGCGAGATCCCCCCTCAAAAAAGATGCGCAGCATCTTTTTTGACACGCAGGGCAGAGGGTAACGTTTATGTTACCCTCTGCTGGCTTTTGGGATTTTTCAGTCGATAGGGGTGACAATGGGCTTGCCGTCCCGGTCCACCAGAATGGTCATTCCGGTGCCGTTTGCTTTGTTATGAGAGGCCAGCAGATAGTTCACACCGGTCTCTGTGTCAACGATGATTCTTGCCACATTGACGATCCCCTGGTTGTAGACCTCCACAAAACGCTCTTTTGCCATGCGCTCACCTCCTTTCCCGTCCCGACGCTTCTTCGCCGTTTGCAGGCATTACCATACCACATCCGTGGGAACAAATGGCCGCAATTTCCTGAAGCGTCAAAATCCTTCCTGAACGGCAAAGGAGGGAGCTTTACAGGCTCCCTCCCGTTTTCTTTCGCAGCAACGCTTTCCCGGTGCGGGAAAGCAGGCACTCGTGGCCGTCGGCCCACAGCTTGCCGTGCTTCAGATCTACTGCCCCGATCTTGTTCGCCGCCACCAGATAGGCCCGGTGTGTGCGGATAAAGCGGTCCCCAAGCTGAATTTCCAGCTCGTTGAGACTGCCTAAAAAGTCCATCCGGCTGCCGGACGTATGGAGATAGACATGGTGGGGCGTGGGGGCGGTCTCAAAAAAGAGGATATCGCCCAGGGGGACGTGGCGCACCATTTCCCCCGTCCGCAGGGTGAACATCTCCGCCGGGTCCCGGCGCTCCGCCAGCAGGCGCGTATGGATATCCTCCAGACACTGCGCCGCCGCCGGCCCAACCGGCTCCGGTCCCTTTACGATGTAGTCAAAGGCTTCCAGATGATACTGAAAGGTCCGCCAGGCCAGGTCGCCGTAGCTGGTGATGTAGACCAGCGTACCGTGGGGGTCCCGCCGCCGCAGCTCCTGCCCCAGCCGGAAGCCGTCCCATTCCCCGTCTTTCAGGTCCACGTCCAGAAAGTAGATCCCCCTTTTGCCGTCCTCCACCGCGTCCAGCAGCTCCCGGGCGCCGGCCGCGCCGCACACGACCTCCATGTCGTAGTTTTCCACGAAAATTTTCCACTCCAGAGCGGTCTGGATCTGGTGGCGGACGGCCTCCTCATCGTCACAGAGATAAATCTGAATCATGGCCTGCCCTCCACTGTCAGCTCCTGCACAAATACGCCGTTTTCCCAGCTGGTGCAGGGGGAGGCGTTGGGATAGCCCTCCAGAATGCGCTGATAGCCGGACAGCCCCACGCCCCGGCCCGGTCCCTTGGTGGACCATCCCTCATTCCAGATTTTCCCGGGGTCGATGCTGTTCGTATAGGGATTGGATACCCGCAGAAATACCCGCCTGTCCTGGGCCAGCAGCACGATCTCCACCCAGGGCTGCCGCGTATCCAGCGCGGCCTCCATGGCGTTGTCCACCAGCACGCCCAGGCAGCGGACGAAATCCCACACGTCCATAGCCACTGCCTCCACGGGGTACAACACCTCCAGACGGCACTCCACCCCCGCCTCCCGCATGGCGGTGAGCTTGCTTAGCAGGAGGCTCCTGACCTCGGGGATATGTAAATTCCCAATCTGGATGGACGTCTGGATCTGCTTTCCAAGCCGCTGGTCAAACCCGGCGTCCAGCTCGGACAGGGTGCGGCGCAGCTGCTCCAGTTCTCCCGCACCCGCCTGCTGGGACAGGCCCGCCAGCAGATTCTTGTAGTCATGGCGGAAGGAGCGCACGTCCTGCCGGATGAGCTCCAGATCCTGCTCGTAAAGCCGCTGCTGGGCGATCATATCCCGCTGGGCCTGCATTATCCGGGCGGTATCGAACCGCTGGCCCAGATGGACCGCCAGCGCCGCCATCAGGACCACCATCACCGCCGCCAGCAGGTAGTAAAATGGCAGGTATCGGGGCTGAACGCCGCTTCCCAGACGGAGAAATACCTCCGTGGCGGCTTCCAGCGCGAACAGAAGGAGGGCCGTCCGCCAGGGCGCGGCCTCGCCGTCCAGCAGCAGGCGGAACCACTTCCCGAACCGCAGCCGGTACAGCAGCAGGGCGACGGATATGCTGACGGCCAGATGCAGTACCACCGCCGCCGCGAATTGGGTGTCCCCGTCAAAGAGCCAGATGGTCAGGGTGGCGTCGGCCACCTGGAAGACGCCCGCCATACAGGTTGCGGCAAAGGCCTGCCAGAAGTCAAACCGCCACGCCCACCGCACCCAGAGGGTGCACATGAAAAGGACGGCGAGGGAGAGGATAAAATACTGAACCGGCAGCAATTCCGGGACGGCGGACAGCCCGACGGCTAGCAGAGTGGCAATAACCGGGGACAGAAGCAGGGCCGGCAGTTTTTTCAGCCGCCGCCACACCGCCCGCTCGTCTGTCACGGCCAGCAGGTAGGCTGTCAGCGCCAGATGTCCCGTCAGGGTGTCCAGAAAGCCGGGCAGAAGCTCATATAAGAAAGACATGGCGTCGTAAATCTCTTTCCGCGTTTTTTTCGGTTTTATTCGTATATATCCCCGCCCGTCAGTTCACCCGGATGAACCCGGTCCGCTCGGTCCGCCGCTCAAACTCCCGCAGTCCCTCCAGCAGGAGCCCGGAGGCCCGTCTGCCCTCGCCGGAGCGGATGCAGCCGGTGAAGCCCCGCAGCCGTTCCAGACAGGACGGGATGCCGAACGCCTCGATATACGCCCGCCAGAATTCCCGGCTCACCGGGGCGAAGGCGTTGAGGATCAGGGGCGTGATGGAGTTGCCGCTGAGGAAGGCCACCGTCCGGTGATAGCGGAACATCGCGTCGGCGAAGGGGTAGACCCCTTCCCGCGATGCCTCCTCCGCCTGCCGGTACAGTTCCTCCAGCTTCGCCAGGTCCTCCTCCGTGCGGCACTCGGCCAGCGCCTCGAAAGCCGGTCCCTCCAGGTAGTACCGCACCTGTAAAATGCTCCGGCAGGTCTTGGCGTCCAGCTGTCCGCCGTGATAGTGCATGATCGCCAGCAGCGTGTCCAGGGTCCCCGTCTGGGCGTAGTCCGCCACGGTAACGCCCCGGCGGCTCACCACGTCCAGAAACCCCAGCCGGTGGAGCTCCCGGATGCCGTCATGGACGGCGGACTTGCTGATCTTCATCCCGTCCGCCAGTTCCCGCTCTGTGGGCAGCCGGTCGCCCGGGCGCAGCTGGCCGGAGAGGATCATCCCCGTCATCTGCTGGACGAACAGCTCCCGGATGGAGGGAGCCACGATTTCCTTGAATTCCATAGCGTCCTCTTTCTGGTCTGACCACGACCTTAAATTTTTGCCGCGTAACTTTATGAAGAATGAACAACGGACAGCCTCTTTACTTCTTTACTAAAATAGCATAAAATAGGCGGTATAGCAAGAGAAAAACGATCCCCCCTGGTCAGGGCAAACGGTTGGTCTGCCCTGGCTGTCAAACTGGAAAAGAGGAGGACAACAAGAGATGGGAAAACAGACCAAGTCCAACATGCCGCTGGATGAGAGCAAGCTCTCCTTCCAGATCCCCCGCACGGACAAGCCCAGGGAGAAGATCATCAAGCTGGGCCAGATGATCACCGACCGCGTGCCCGCCAAGCTCCACGGCGTCACCGGCGACGATCCGGAGTACTGGGGCCTGGCCGGACGGGTCACCGACGAGATGGCCGACGTGGCCCTGAAGATGAAGGTCCGCAAGCCCAAGACCCTGGAGCAGATCCAGAAGCTCACCGGCATGGAGACGGAAAAGCTGCAAAAGCTGCTGGACGAGATGGCCTGGGTGGGCCTGATCGAGTACAACTGGGAGAATCTGGACGGGAAGAATCCCAACCACGAGAAGCGCTACGTCCTGCCCCAGTACGTCCCCGGCAGCGCGGAGTTCTTCAACATGCGCCAGGAGGACATGGACGAGCACCCGGAGGTCACCGCCTTCTTTGAGCGCATGACCTTCCTGCCCCTGGAGAAGATCACCCCCATGGTGCCCCCCGGAGGCGCGGGCATCGGCATGCACGTCATCCCCGTGGAGAAGGCCATCGAGGCGGAAAACCAGTCCCTCAGCATCGAGCACATCTCCTACTGGATGAGCAAGTACGAGGGCAAGTACGCCGCCAGCATGTGCTCCTGCCGCCCGTCCCGGGCCAAGCTGGGCGAGGGCTGCGGCGACTGCGCCGACGACTGGTGCATCGCCATGGGCGACATGGCCGATTACATCGTGGACACCAAGCGGGGCCGGTACATCACCAGGGAGGAGGCCCTGGACATCTTCCGCCGGGCGGAGGAGAACGGGTTTGTCCACCAGATCACCAACATCGACGGCGAGGAGAAGATCTTCGCCATCTGCAACTGCAACGTCAACGTCTGCAACGCCCTGCGCACCTCCCAGCTGTTCAACACCCCCAACATGAGCCGTTCGGCCTATGTGGCGAAGGTGGAGACGGAAAACTGCGTGGCCTGCGGCCGGTGCGTGGAGTTCTGCCCCGCCGGCGCGGTGAAGCTGGGCCAGAAGCTGTGCACCAAGGACGGCCCCATCCAGTACCCCCGGCACGAGCTGCCCGACGAGGTCAAATGGGGCCCGGAGAAGTGGGACGTCAACTACCGGGACAACAACCGGATCAACTGCTATGATACCGGCACCTCCCCCTGCAAGACCGCCTGTCCGGCCCACATCGCCGTCCAGGGCTATCTGAAATTCGCCGCCCAGGGCAAGTACCGGGAGGCTTTGCAGCTCATCAAGCGGGAAAATCCCTTCCCCGCCGTCTGCGGCCGGGTGTGCAACCGCCGCTGCGAGGACGCCTGCACCCGGGGCACCGTGGACCAGGCGGTGGCCATCGACGAGGTCAAGCGCTTCATCGCCCAGCA